>CAZAIS010000051.1:0-10024 GCA_964485255.1 uncultured Acidimicrobiales bacterium
GGGCGCGATTGAGGGACATCCTCACCGGGGAGGAGTTCGACCTGGAAGCCCGCGTGATCTGTAACGCCGCGGGCGCCTGGGGCGACGACGTCTGCGAGCTGGACGAGCCCGGCGTCCCCCGGAAGTTGCAACTGACCAAGGGCTCACACATCATGGTGCCAAGGGACCGGGCCAGGACGAAGAACGCCCTGCCGATCGTCAGCCCCACCGACGAAAGGCTCATGTTCGTCATACCGAGGGGAGAGTTCTCTCTCATCGGCACCACGGACACCTACTACCACGAGGACCTGGACCACCCGTACGCCACTAAAGAGGACGTGGAGTACATCCTGGAGGCGGTGAACCATATCCTTCCCCGCGCGGGCGTGGAAATGGGAGACATCATCAGCACCTACTCCGGCCTGCGGCCGCTTGCCATGCAGGAGGGCGGCGAGGACGTCGCGGCCAGCGCGGTGTCCCGCGAGCACCGGATATACCAGGGGCGCTCGGGACTGCTCACTATCGCCGGGGGAAAGCTTACGACGGCTCGATCCATGGCCGAGGAGATGGTGGACATGGTCGCGCGTGACCTGTCCAAGGTGTTCGGAATCAGAACGCGCGGCGCCTGCCGCACCAGGAACAACCCCATACTCGGAACGCCGGCCCCCGACACCGAGGCGCGGGTGAGGGCGCTCTCGGCCAGGCTCAGGTTCGACGACGACGTCCTCCGGGGACTCTTCAAGCAGGGGACGGACGCGCTGAAGGTGCTGGCGATGGTCGACGAGGACCCCGGGCTGGCAGAGCCTCTGGCGCCGGGGACCGGCCACATCAAGGCCCAGGTCAAATTCGCGGTCGAAGGCGAGATGGCCCGCACGGTGGACGATTTCCTGGTGCGCAGGACCGAGATCTACTACCAGGCGCCCGACCAGGGGCTCGGCGTCGCCGATGAGGTGGCCCGGATAATGGGAGAGTCTCTCGGCTGGGACGAAGCCGAGAGGAAGCGCCAGGTCGAAGCCTTCAAAGAAACCGTGGACCTCTCGAGGCGCTACGCCACCTGACAGTTGGGGGCCAGGTCTCTTTCTGAAAGTGCCGCCACTTGCGTGCGAAGCTACACGTAAGAATCGGACTTGAACCTAGAGTCGATTCTTCTTATCCAGGTAGGTACGTATGATCCTCGAGGCATCGGGCTCTATTGGCTTGCCGTGCCCGGGGTATGCCGTCTGGAGATCCAGGTCCGCAAGCAGCTCCTGAGAGCGGTATATGTCCTCGAGGCTCTCGCTCGCAGACAGGGTCGGCATTCCCGTCCGCCCGAAATAATTAGAAACCATGTCACCGATAAAAGCGCACTTCTTCTCCCTGTCCAGGTACCCCACCCCACCGGCGGTATGACCGGGAAGGCCCAGGACCTCGAGACCGAGTTCCCCTATGAAGTCTCCCCCTTCGACCACGCGGTCCACCTTGACCGGATCGAATTTCTGATATCCCCTCGTCCAGGAATCAGGCAGCTTCCCGAGGGCCCTGCCCAACCTGTTGATGTCGCTCATTGGAGAGGCCGGCTCCCTCCCCTCGATCACCGGCGCGTCCTGTTTACCCGCGATTACCACTGCCCCCGACAGCTCCTTGATCTTCGCCGCGTTGGCCACGTGGTCGAAGTGGTTGTGTGTTATTAAAACGAACTCGACATCGCCAATGGAGAGACCCTCCACACGCAGGGTCTTGATGATCCTGCCGTAGCTGTTCTTCGCCATCGTATCGACCAGGGCGATGTGCCTGCCCTTTATCAGGTAGGCGTTCTCTATCAGACCGGCTATCGGCACTACCTCTAAATCCATTGGCGGCCCCCTTTAACCGCGGGCACTGTACGGCGCCCATTTTGTTATTATAGGTTTTCGGGCAGGGGCACGTTAACGCCAACATTGGAGCCGGAATGAAGAAAACGGTGAGTCAAAGGCCGCCTTCGATCGGTGCCGGGAGGCGCTTGTGCGGCACCCTCGTTCTCGTCGTTCTCCTGGGGTTCCTCGGCGCGCCCTATTTGTTCGGGGCTGCGGCCGCCGCGTCCGGGCCTCCGCCTCCCACCGGCCTGGAAGTCTTCCGGCGGGAGGGCGACCTGGGTCTTCGCGTGACGCTGTCCTGGAACCAGCAGCCCGGAGTCGCTGGTTACAGGGTGCACAGGTCCGCGAGCGCGTCCGGACCCTACGAGCCGATCGGGGGCGCTTCGGCGGCGAGCTGGGGTGACTACCCGTTCTTCCTCGACGACTCCGCGGAGCCAGGCTCCAGGTACTATTACAGGGTCTCGTCCGTTGACGGTAACTGGACGGAGGGTGAGCAGAGCGCCTGCGCGCTGGCCAGGACGGGCAAGGGACGGCGGGCTTCGGCCGGCCCGAAGTCCATCGTCGTATCGCTGGCCGACCAGAGAGCCTATTTCCTCGAGAGCGGGACAGTGGTAAACATCCTGCGCGTCAGCACGGGGGCATCCGGCACACCTACGGGCAATTACCGGATACTGGCCCACCGCGGCACCGTCAGCGGCTGCGCGTACTGGATGGACTGGAAGCCGAACTACGGGATGCACGCCTGGCCAAGCTACCTGGGCGCCTACGAGGAAAACCTGGGCGTACACCCCCGGTCCCACGGTTGCGTGCGGCTGCACCCGCTCGAGGCCTACTGGCCTTACCTGTGGGCTCCCGACGGCACCCCTTTCACCGTCACCGGGGGTTCAGCGGGCCGCCTCCCACTCCAGGGAACGAGTTGTACGACGGGCGCGAGCGCGCCTTCTAAGACCTGGTACCTCGCCGAGGGGTTCGTAGGCGCCGATTTCATGGAATTCGTGCACTTCTTCAACCCGCGGGCGGAACCCGCGAGCGCGGTTACCACCTACCGGCCGGAGGGACGCGAACCCATCAGTGAAACCTATTACCTGCCGCCCGGGTCCAAGCAGACCATCCTGGTCAACAACGTCACAGGGATGCCGTTCGGCGTCGGGCACGGCATAGACGTCGTATCCACCGAGCCGATCGTGGTCCAGCAGTCCGAGTACTTCAACTGGGCCAACAGGCGTGGCGGCACGACAACCATGGCATCCAGCGCTCCGGCCAAGACCTGGTACTTCGCCGAGGGCTACACCGGGGGGCTGTTCAGCACTTTTCTCCTCCTTTTCAACCCCGGGGACTCGCCGACCCCCTGCCACGTGACTTACCTCGTCGAGGGTGGCCCGCCTTGCTTCCACGACTTCACGATGGCGCCCGGGAGCAGGAGCACAACCCTGGTCAACGCCCTGCCCGGGATGAACCAGCAGGCGTTCTCGATCAAGGTGGAATCCGGGAAGCCGGTAATCGCGCAGCGCAACATATACTTCGACTGGACGGGCTTCGCCTACGGCATCAACGGCGGCGACTCCGTTGTGGGCGTCACCAACCCGTCGAATACGTGGTACCTCGCCGAGGGGTCCACCGCCAACTATTTCACGGAGTACGTTCTGTTGATGAACCCGACGGACAAACTCGCGAACATCAACGTGGAATTCGCTACCGCGCAGGGTCCCCTCGCCTACGGGTGCCGGGTGGCCCCCTACTCCCGGGGCACGATACACGTCAACGCGATCCCCGGGCTCGAGAGCGCGGACACCGGGGCGATAATCACATCCGACGTCGGCATCGTGGTGGAGCGGGCCATGTACCTGGGACGCGACTCCAGGAGGGGCGGCGACGTCACGGCCGGCATCACGACCCCTTCGATCGACTGGTATTTCGCTGACGGAAAT
This sequence comes from uncultured Acidimicrobiales bacterium, assembly GCA_964485255.1. Taxonomy (GTDB): domain Bacteria; phylum Actinomycetota; class Geothermincolia; order Fen-727; family Anoxymicrobiaceae; genus CAZEJS01. The sequence goes on from CAZAIS010000051.1 coordinate 3,740, forward strand.
ACCGGGGGCACCTTCGATGAGTACATCCTGGTGATGAACCCCGGCCCGGAGCCGACGGTGGCGAACTTCCTGTTCCACCTGGACAATGGAACCGATATCGCCGCCAACTACCCCGTGGGACCCAAGAGCCGCATCACGCTCCATGTTGACGATTTCCCGGGACTCGACTGGACGGGCAGCGCGGTGGAAGTGCACGCCGACAAGCCCGTGGTAGCCGAACAGGCGAACTACTTCTGTATACCGCGGTAAGGCCCCGGGGCGCGTGCCGGAGAGCGCGCTGTATGGTTTCACGCGACTATTACGATATTATCAGGGCGGCCTCGTCCCCCCGGGAGCCCGGGGCCGGGCCGGTGCCGTCCGGCACGGACCTGTTTACGTATTGCTATAATCAACTATCAATTGCCGGAACCGGAGGTCCTGAACGGATGAAATGTGAGTTCTGTAAAGAAGAGATATCGCCCGGCGCGCTCGCCTGCCCCCGCTGTGGCGGCCCGGTCGTCAAACCCCTGACACAGGCTCCTCAAGGTGAGGCCGGCGGCCCGCCGGCACAAGGAATGCCCGTTGGGCCGGCGCCCGGCGCCACCGTACCCGAAGTGCCAATAGACCCTCCGCTGGCAAAGGTCGAGGAAGACTTCATCGCGCTTGCCGAAGAAGCAGTAACCCTCGAAGGCGATGGCCCGGCCGTCGTGCAACCCGCCCAGGGGGACGTCGCAGTCCCGGAGAACTCCGTTCCGGCGGATGCCCTCGCCGCTGCGCCCGTTCCGCCGGGGGCCCACGCGGCAAACGGGCGGTACGTCCCGGACACAAGCCTTACCGGCGGGTATAAAGGCCCCGAGACCGCCTCGGTCGCTGGCGCCGGGGTCCAGACGGCGGACGATCCTTTCGGCCTGAACATCACCGAGAGAAGCCCGGAAGATGCGGCCAGGGAGCCGGTGACGTACGCCAGGCACTGGCGCTACAGCCGCTGGTGGAACCTGACCATGATGTTCGTGGGCATTCTCATCCTCATCGCGGGTCTCGTGATCGGGCTATACTTCGGGGTCATAAGAAAGCCCGGCCCCGGCTCCGCTCCCGTCGAAGCACTGACAGAGTACGTGAACCAGGTCGTGGCGGGCGACACCAGCAACCTCAACCGCGTCTCCGTCCCCGGAAGCACACTGGCCAACGATGTCGCGGAACTGCTCAAGAGTCTCGAGAAAGAGGGGATCATGACCCTCAAGAGTTTCGAGGTAGAGCCTGTCAAGGTCACGGATGACAGCGCCAGCCTCAAGATCACCAAGTTCAACATCGAACTCGATAACGAGAAGGGCGGCAAACAGGTGCTCTCCGTCCTGGATATAACCAAGCCCTTCGAGTTGCTGAAGGCCCACCCAACGATAGAGGTAATCAGGCAGAACGGGAACTGGCTGGTCAAGACGTGACCGGCTCGTCTGCCGGCCCCGGGCGCGGTGGCGCTCAGCGCCTCGCGACCTCCACGGTCCTCCATTCGGAGTAAGCCATCACGGCGCCTCCGACCACCAGGCCCACCCGGTAGCTATAGGTATGCTCGGGCGCGACGGTAGCGTCAACGTACGAGTAGAAGACATCGCTGGACTGTATCCTGGTGGACCAGGTGCTGCCCGCGGGCGTGGCCGAGCCCCTGGGGGCCTTCTCCACCACTCTCTCCAGGACGAACCCGCTGTGGCCGGTCGTGCCCGATACCCCCCACTCCACCGTAACACCCTCGGAGGAGCTCAAGGTCTCGAGGGAGATGGAAACCGCTCCCGGCTGGGGTTGGGGTGCCGGCACCTCCAGCACAACGGTATTGCTGTAAACGACCTCCCCCGACCTCGAGGGTATGCCGGCCACTCGATACTGGTAAGTGTGCCCTTTCTGAATGGTGTCGTCGGTGGCGGAGGATATCGACGTGTCGGAGTACCGCGCTATTTCGTTATCGGGATAAATGGGCTCCGAGCCCTCGGACCTCAACAGCACCAGGCTGCCGTAATCAGACACCCCGGCCATTGTCCACGAAAGGGTGGCCACGAGGTCCGCCATGTTCCCGGCCATTTGTATCGACGGCGTCTGTGAGGGCACCGACTGTGCCGGTTGCTGTGGCTCGTTGACAGGGACGTCCACTTTCTCGTAGACGCCGGTGGAATACCCGGCCTCCGCGTCCTGCTGCACGCTCGCCACCAGGCGTGAGTCCTGCAGGCGCTCCCGTGAGACGGGTTGCTTGTCAGCCTTCTTGTCCTGCGACATGGACACCGTTATCACTTCGCCCTGGGATACCCTGATAGGCTCGTGCGACCCGATGGACACGTCGATCGCGCTCTCGACGGTGAGAATCTCCAGGTATTCGGGCACCCTGTTCTCGACGTTGAAAGCCGTTCCCAGGGCACGTGACGAAACGTCGCTGTTCACGACGGTGTAGGAGGTCCCCTTCTGTACCCTGTGGTATGTTCCACCGGAAACGTGTTGTATTGACACCTCGTCGACGGCGACCCTCGCGATCCTGGCCTCGGACCCGTCGGTAACGCGCGTTATGCTTCCATCCGGGAAGTGTACCGAGGCGAGCGCACCATCGCCCGTCCTCACGCTCCACCCCTTGCCCAGCATGTCGTCGGGGAGCGCCTGTCGCCATCGCCCGCCGGGCGGCCGGACCTCTACGCTGCCCACCAGGTTGAGAAACCTCGCCGGACTGGCGAATTCAACCGTACGTTTCGAGGGGCCGCGGGAGAGTACGGGTATCAGGACGGCGGCGAGCACTGCCGCGGCGAGCATGAAGGCCATCGCGGGAACGAGCGCCCTCCGCGAACGAAAGGCCCTCCGCCCCGGCCTCCGGCTGCTCAGGTCCCGCTGGACCGCCATCGCCCGGGCGGTTATCCGCTCGCGCGCCGCCGGGTCCACCTTGACGTCGCCCGGCAAGAGCGACCTGATGGCACCGGCCATGGGCTCGGCCTCGTCGAACCTGTCGTCCACCCGTATTCTCTTGTTTACCCTTCTTCGATTCATCTTGTATTCCCGGCCTATTCCAGCCAGTCCAGCGGTCCGCCCGAGGCGAGCCTCTTCAGCTCGTCCAGGCCCCGCAGTATGCGCTTTGAAGCGGCGCTCTCCGTTATGCCGAGTGTTTCGGCCACTTCCTGGACCCTCAAGCCCCCGAAATACCTCAGCGTGACCGCCTCCTGGTACTTGGGCTGCAACTGCCTGAGCAGCTCCAGCAGGGTCATATAGAGGTCGGCCCGGGCCAGTTCATCACCATCAGCCGCGGGCTGTCCCGCCGGCTCCTCGTCCAGCGAGGTTTCCCTCCGGCGACCCCTGCTCCTGTAAAAATCGGTGACGCTGTTCGTCGCGATCCTGTAGATCCAGGTGGTGAAAGAAGCCTTGTTCTCGTCGAACGTGTCAAGGTTAAGGACCACCTTTTCGAAAACGATCGACGTCACGTCCTCCGCGTCCTGCACGTTTCCGACGCGCTTCAGAATGAAGTTGTAAATCTTCGGTATGTAGTGGTCGCAGACCCGCTCCAGTGCTTCGGGCGAAGTCCTCGCCCTTGAAACGAGCGCGCCGGAAACCCCGGGCTCCCCTTCCACGAGCCGGAGCCGGGCTGCCCCCTTCCTGCTCTGTATACGTCCGCCGGACATCAAATCCCCCACCGTGTCACACGTGCAGGTCTCGGATGCTTGCCACCATATGAATATTCCCGTGTTCATGATATCAAACCGGGATCACAATAGGCTTGTATTGTTAAATCATCGATGAACGCCCCGCTCGAGCCGATCAGGACCGGAGTACGGTGTTGAGTCACGATGTGATAACGGTCTTTCAGTGCGCCGACGCGGTCGTCTCCGCCATGCTGATCTCAGACCTCCTGGAGCGTTCCCGCTGTCTTGCCACCTCCCCGGCGCAAACGCCGGAAGGTGAGCGCCTATGGAAAGCGAAATGTCGGTTGAATCGAATAGCTTTTCTGTTGTGCCATTATTGCCAGCCACCCATTGAATATTCGGTGGAGGCCGTTTTGAAGAACATCATGGAGATTGCAGATTCGGGCATATGTCTTTCTTGCGAGTTGTGTAGAGCGGTATGTCCCGAAGATGCGGTGAGAATGACAATGAACGGTGGTCAGTGTATTCCTGTCGTGGATAGCCGGGCATGCTCCGGGTGTGGCAAATGCATCGATGTTTGCCCCGGGTCGAGGATCGATCCCCATGGTCTGATTTCCGCGCGCTCAATGACGGAAGCAGACCTCATGGGACAGAGCATGGATTGCTTTACCGCGAAGCTCCTGGACAAGGAGCTGCTCGCGCAGACAACCAGCGGCGGTGTCGTAACAGGCATATTGCTCGACTTGCTGAGACAGGGAATATACGACCGCGTGTCGATCCTCGATGGAGTGGGAACGGAGACAAGGGCGCCGGGGCTCACGTTCACAACGGACCGTGACGTTATTCTCAAGTCGGCGAGATCCAAATATGTACCCGTTTCCGCCTTCAACCTGGTTGCCGCTCTTGAGGAGCGGAAAGACAAGAGTACTGTCATAACCGCTACACCATGCGTCCTGGATGGAATAAAGAGGTATGCCTACCTGCGTGGGATCCAACTGGATAATGTGCTTCTAATCGGCCTCTTCTGCGATATGACGATGAGCATGAATTTCATTGAATACATCGAGCGCCGTTTTGCGTACTCGAAGGAACATGTCGCTTCTCTCGAATACAGGGACAAGCTTGCCGGTGGTTGGCCTGGTGACATGAGAGCCACTTTCTCCAATGGCAGAAGCGTTTCTATCAAGCGCAGAAAGCGGGTCGAACTAAAGCCCTATTTTCGGCTCAAGAGATGCCTCTATTGTACGGATAAGCTCAACAGGGCGTCAGACATATCCGTTGGGGACTGCTACGTGAAACACCTTGAGGACAAGGAAGGGAAATCGTGCGTAATCATAAGAACGCGGAAAGGGAGGGAGGCCTTTTCGGCTTGCGCCGCGCAATTCCAACTGGAACCCCTGGAACCGGCGGAAGTGAGCGTGTCTCAGGGATTGATAGAAGTCCGCAACAGAGCGGAAGAGCTCGGGAAGTACATTAAAGCAACGGGCAGTACGGAATACCGCGGGAACGACCCGTTCGAGTATTCCGGATTTGCTGAAGACCAGGAACATTTGATCGAGTGGGGCAGGTCTCTTCGTATCTCCCGAATACGGTTGGACAAGACCATGAGGCATTCTATTTCGGTAATGAAAAAGGCATATAGATATGCACTGATAGCCATGATCCTCCTGTGGAGAATTCTCTTGGATGCGACTTCAGTCTTGATCGGCGGCCGGGATAATGCTGGCAACCACGAGAGGATCGCCATTGTCGGCGCAGGATTTCATAACCGTGGAGCCCAATCCATGGCGCTCACGGTGGTCGATTGCATAAGAAGAGAGAACCCCGATATGGAAATCGCGCTCCTTGTGGGTTACTACGAGAGTGAAAAACCCAAGTGGAAGGACTTCAGGCTGGATATTCTGCCCTGGGATTACACATACAAACTGCTTCTCATCTATCCAAAAATGCTCAGGCGATTTCTGCGAAAAGCACTCGTGGCCGGGGAGGTCCCCGACAATCTGGAGGACTATGAAAGAATTACGAGATTCATAGACGTGAGCGGGTATACCCTCTCATCAGGTTACAGGTGGACGACATCGCTTACTTATCTTTTAAACATCATGGTTGCACGCGCCTTGGGGGCGACGATCGAAGGTCGTGCCCACGAAGCTCTGTAAAATGCCCTTAACCGCGATGCCGCTTTGACCTAAGAGGCCATCGCTCTCCAAGATATGAGTGACCAAGCTCTATCGAAAGGAGAGGAAGATGGCCAAGAACAAGACTATGCCGTTGGAAGAGGCGCTGCAAGTGGTTCTTGCGGCAGACGGGGACAGCCCGTTCCGCGCGATGCTCGAGTGGATGGTGCAGCAGGCGCTCGAGCACGAGATGAGTGAGCACCTGGGGGCGCGGGCCTACGAGCGTTCCGACGAGCGCCTGGGCTACCGCAACGGCCACAGGGAGCGCGTTTTCACCACACAGTGTCACCAGGCACCCAAACCCGGCCAGCAATCGGCAGTTGAAAAGCGGCCACTTGAGATGATGCCAAACTACTCCTTTCCTCTCTTGAAATCAATGCAGTAGCAGCGGGTTGTCCATGTGGGCAACCGCATCGACTGACTTCACGCCACCAATATAGCCCGCGCGGTTGTCCACGTGGTCAACCCTCCGGGCACGGGATTTCCACGGCGCTGTGGGCAACCTCACTGATTGCCCCGATTCTCCG
>CAZAIS010000052.1:0-9970 GCA_964485255.1 uncultured Acidimicrobiales bacterium
AGACCTTCCCCCCCACCGGCGGCGATCGCGTCATCCCCCTCCCCGCCGACTTCGCCGGCGGAGTCCACTGTCTTGATGTTCTCCGCCGGCCAGGTTACCCCCCCGTCTTGCGAGTACGCGTACTTGAGGTCGCAACTTGTGAAATTGCAATAGCTGATGCGCGGGTTGCCCGAGGCGTCCAGGGCGATTGAATTCCACAGGCCTACGTCGTTCGAGGAGTCCACCGTCTTAATGTTGCCCGCCGGCCAGGTAGCCCCCCCGTCGCTCGAGCAGGCGTACTTGAGGTAACCGTTGGTATCGTCGTAGTAGCTGACGTGCGGGTTGCCCGAGGCGTCCAGGGCAAGAGAGGTGCCATAGTTGACAGTGCCCGAGGAGTCCACGGCTAGGCTCTGCCAGGGCGGTGCCGCCGCGGCTGCTCCGCATGTTGCCAGCACACACATGGCGACGAGGACCAGCGACACAACGGCTGCCCACTTCGATCGATCCGGCATTTTCACACCTGCCTGTGGTATTGAGCATGGTCGAGGTATTGATGGTGCAGACTATGTCATTCCGGCAAGAACCGCAAGGCGGGCATGGTCCTGAGCCCCCGCGAACGCACGGACGGGTCGTGAAGGGTTGAAACGGCTCGAGCGGGTCAGGCCGCCGTTCCCCGCCGGGGTTTGGCCTTCCGGAGCGCTCCGGCATGGGCTTTCTCCGCCACATCCGCCCCGCTCGCGGCCCGTGCCCGCGGCCGGATCTGACGTGCCGCCCAGATCGAAACGGCGACCGGGTCCTTCTAAGCGAATTCTCAGGTTCTGCCCGTAAGGTCGTGACGGGCTCGCGCCGGCGCGCGGGCCGAACATTGTGAATGGTGACGCGGGAAAGATCGCATGGCTTTGGAAAAGGCCCCGGTGTCTTGGATTCGTCTCCGGGGCGCCTCGTACGGGCAGAACCTCAAGGAGTGCTTCCACCTGCCGGGGGCGGCCGGCAGGGACTCGAGCATCGAAGCCATGAAAGGCTTCGCGATAATCCTGGTGGTGCTGAGCCACGCCATCAGGCTCTACATAGGACAGCCGCAGAACATCTTCTGGCGCAACGTCTTCTACTCGTTCCACATGCCACTGTTCTTTTTCCTGTCCGGGTACGTAGCCTATACCGGCGTCAGGAAATACAAGGCCGGCGAGCTTCTGCGCAAGAAGTTCAGGAGCCTGATCGTTCCGTTCCTGTCGTGGTACTTCCTGTTCGGGGCGGTGGCCACCCTCCTGTTCAGGGACTACGGGCTCGCGAAGTACACGTGGTTCATAATAATGAACCCCTACACGGGCCGGTGGTTCCTCCTGGTGCTGTTCTACTGCTTCGCGGCGCTCCTGGCCGCGGTGTGGCTCGAAAAGTACCTCGAGGTGTTCGCGTTCCCCCTCATCGTGCTGGCGTTGAGCATCATCCCATGGGCCTGCGGGCTCGATTCGTCCACGGACTTCCTCGGGTTGAAGCCTTTCCAGCAGGTCCTCATCTTTCTCTTCGCGGGCTACCTGTGCGCCGGCCGGGCCGGGCGGACGAGTGTCCTGCCTAGGCGCGGGAAAGCCGGGCGGGTCATCACGGGGGCGTCGCTTGTCGCGTTCCCCATCCTGGTCATGCTCGGGATGCTCTTTCCCCAGGTCGGCAAACGCCTGTTCGTCACCTACATGGCAACCAACCCCTACCTGACGGACACGGCGCACCTGCTGGCGGTGCTGGTGGCGTTCCTCGGGATAGCTTTCGTGTTCTCGGCCTTCAGGCTCGCGAAGGACCGCAGGGGTGTCGGATGGCTCGCGTGGCTGGGCGCCTACTCGCTGGATATTTACGTGATTCACTCCGCGGGCGGCTATTTCATACTGAGGATCATGGCGGGTCCACTCGCGACCTCCAACCCCGCCCTTCAAATCCTGGTCCTTTCGTTGCTGGTTGCCTGCGCGACGGCGTTCTCGCTTTTCGTGTCCATATTCGTCCTGCGCCAGAGCAGGCTTCTCAAAGCCCTGTTCCTCGGCAAGACGTCGCCCGGGACCGGGTTCAAGTGGAGGGAGAGGATTAAGACGGCCACGGCCCCGCAAGCGGCGGGCGGGCGATACGGAGAGGCTCCCGCATCCAGGGCCGCATGAGGAGAGCGGCGCCGGAGGGTGCGAGACCGGAACGCGCCCCGCGGCGCGGTTCCCCCGGCGGCATCAAAGCCAGGTCCAGGGCTGCAGGGCGGCCTGCCTGAGAGCGATGCCGCAACTGCCACCGGCTACTACCTGGACGAAACCGTTGCCCGCCGGGCAGTTCAACATATCGTAAGCGTTCCTTCCCCACGCCCTGAGCGAGGCGTCCTTCAGTACAACCACGGTGTGCTCGGCTCCCCCGGCGACCCGCACGTAATCGTTGCCGGCGGGCACGCTTCCCTCGCCGTGTATGTTCCACCCCCACCCGGCGCCCGAGCCGTCGCTCCTGAGCGCCAGGCTGTGGTTCCACCCGGCGGCGACCTGGACGAAGCCGTTTCCGGCCGGGCAGTTTATCTGGCCGTCGTTGTTGGCCCCCCAGCCGACCACGGAGCCGTCCTTCTTGAGCGCCAGGCTGTGATAGTTGCCCGCGGCGACCTGGACGAAGTCGTTGCCGGCCGGACAGTTAACCTGTCCCTGGTCTTTGTCTCCCCAGCCGACCACGGAGCCGTCCTTCTTGAGCGCGAGGCTGTGATTCGACCCGGCGGCCACCTGCACGAAGCCGTTTCCGGCCGGGCAGTTTATCTGGCCGTCGTTGTTGGCCCCCCAGCCGACCACGGAGCCGTCTCGCTTCAGGGCCAGGCTGTGGTACCACCCGGCGGCGACCTGCGCGAAGTCGTTGCCGGCCGGGCAGTTTGTCTGGCCCTGTTCGTTGGACCCCCATCCGACGAGGGACCCGTCCCACTTCACCGCCAGGCCGTGGCTTCCTTCCATGGCGACCTGAGCGAAGTCGTTGCCGGCCGGGCAGTTTATGCTGCCTTCGACGTTCTGCCCCCACCCGATGAGAGACCCGGGGCCCTTCAGGCAGAAGTAGCCCCCGTGTACGCTCGTGCAGCCCCCGGTGTCCGCCGCCGCTACGCGACCGCCGGGGTCGCTCCCCCCCCACCTGATGACGGTGCCGTCCTTCTTCAGGCCCATGCAGCCCAGGGGACCTGAGGACACCTGCACGAAGTCGTTGCCGGCCGGGCAGTTCACCTGGCCGTGGTCGTTGCTCCCCCACCCTACGACCGAGCCATCGTTCTTTAGGGCGACGCCGTGGTAGTTGCCCGCGGCCACCTGCACGAAGTCATTGCCCGCCGGGCAGTTCACCTGGCCGTGGTCGTTGTTCCCCCATCCCGCGATCGAGCCGTCCTTCTTGAGAGCGAGGCTGTGGGCCCACCCGGCGGCTACCTGCACGAAGTCGTTGCCGGCCGGGCAGTCGGCCTGGCCGCTGCTCCTGGATCCCCAACCCACCAGGGAGCCGTCCTGCTTGAGCGCGAGGCCGTGCTCGCAGCCGGCGGCCGCCTGCACGAAGTCGTTGCCGGCCGGACAGTTTGTCTGGCCGCTGGTATTGCTCCCCCATGCCGCGAGGGAGCCGTCGTTCTCGAGCGCTATGCAGTGATGGTCCCCCGCCGCCAGTTGGACGAAATCGTCGCCTTTCGGCGGTCCTGAAGTGCCGCAGTTCAAGTTGCCCCACCCGTTTATCGAACCGCAGCCGGGGGTGTCCCCCGGCACGAGGTAGGCCCCGTAATCGACGCCTACACTCACATCACCGCATACGCGTGGGTTTGTCTTGAGGTAGGCGGGCAGTTCCTGGAGCGCGCCCGGGGTGCCGGATTGCGAGAGTACGCCGCTACGGGGCCGGGTGATCCACAGGAAGTCACCGAACGGGAGGCTGGCGGGCATGTCCCCGCCACCGCTTTTCTGGTCCTGGACGGTGAAGTCCACGCTCCGGGCGAGAGCGGGAGACGCGCCCCCGGTCGAAATGAGGCCGGAGCGCGGGCCCGCCCTGTACGAGCCGGGCTCACAGTTGGCATGGTACCTGGATACGCAGGTGGAGGTGTTGTCCTCAACAAGCTTCTGCCGGGTGTTGTCGTAGTACTTGAGCCTGACCGGGCGCCACGACTTCTCGATCCCCGCGACGTTCGCCGCCGCGCCGCCGGGGCTGATCAATGCCACGTCGGTCGCGCTCTTCCGCCAGGTATCCGCCTGCCTGCCGAAGGCCCGCCCGAACACGCCGTAGTAAGACCTGCCGTCACCCGTGCCGCCGTAGAGGAGTGCGTTGGTCCAGTTCATGAACAGGGCGTCGGCGTCGGTGAATATCGCCTGCGCCTCCGGCACGAGCCCGCCGGGGTTGTAAACGAGGGAATAGCTCGCGACCAGCGATTCAACACAGGTGAGGAACTCGTCGAGCTCCTGCTGGATGATCTTCCTGTAAGAGCCCTTCATGTAATTGACCGTCTGCGGGGCGGGTTTGCCCGAGTCCGGGTCCATGTACTTCCGGTTGTAAGCCTCGGCGACCAGTGTCGAGCCCTTTACCTGGTAGTAGAGCAAGGTCTCGAGGTACGTTTTGAGGCTCTGGTAGTAACCGGTCACGGTCCTGGCGGCGGGTGAATCGTTCACGTCCACGGTACACCGCGCGTTCGCGGGGACGAGTACGTCCTGGGTCGATACGTGTCGGTCCCCCCACATGTAGGAGAGTCGGACGGTCACCGGCCTGCCGTTCGGGTTCTGGACGCAGACGTAGGGCTCGAAGCCCGGCCGGACGGTCCCCTCGGCGTAGTGCCAGGTGTCGCGCGGCGCGCTAACGGCGCACGTGCAGTGTCCCCCGGTCAGTATCCCCGCGTAGTTGAAGTACTCGGGGCGCTCCACCACGAGCCCCGCGCCGGTGGTGGATTCCACCCTGGTCGAGAAGTCGTGGGCGGCGTCGTCCGCGACGCCCAGCACGTCGGCCGGCCTCACCGTGACGCGGGTATGGGCCGGGACCGCGATTCCCTGCTGGGCGGTGGTCCCGTCGCCCTTCATGTAGGTGAGCAGGGCGCCTGTGTCGGCGTTGCCGGGGTTGAGCAGCGTAAAGTATGTCTCAAAAGACGGGCGGCAGGTGCCCTCGGCCAGGTACGAGGCGCCGGTCGGCCCGGTTGCCCCGCTCGCGCAGTGAGAGCCCGCCAGGGTCCCCGCGTAGTTGAAGTACTCGGGGCGCTCCACCACGAGCCCCGCGCCGGTGGTGGATTCCACCCTGGTCGAGAAGTCGTGGGCGGCGTCGTCCGCGACGCCCAGCACGTCGGCCGGCCTCACCGTGACGCGGGTATGGGCCGGGACCGCGATTCCCTGCTGGGCGGTGGTCCCGTCGCCCTTCATGTAGGTGAGCAGGGCGCCTGTGTCGGCGTTGCCGGGGTTGAGCAGCGTAAAGTATGTCTGGAAAGACGGGCGGCAGGTGCCCTCGGCGAAGTAGGCCAGGCGGGAGGGCGAGGTGCTTCCCATCGCGACGTCTCCCCCGTTCATGCAGACCCGCGTGTCGGAGTACTGGACCCTCTCGGCCACGATCTCGACCTTGTTGGTCGACTCTACCACCGCAGAGAAGTCGTGGGCGGCGGCGTCGCCCTCCCCGAGCAGGTCCTTGACGACAGCGGTGGAACGCGATCTGCCCGGGACCTCCATGCTCTGATCGACGACCGAGCCGTTCCCGAGCATGTAGCTGATCTTCACCCGCGCGGCCTTGTTCTCGACGTTGTTTATACAGATGAAGGGGTTGAAGCCGGGCCGGCACGACCCTTCGGCGAAGTACCACCTGGTCGCGGGCTCCCGGGCGCCCATGGTGTTGTAGCCGCCCTTGGCGCCCCGGAAGTCGAAGTACACCGGACGCTCGGCCACGATCGGGAGAAGCGCGTTCCCGCGCCCGGAACGGGTCAGCGACTCGATCTTCAGCGAGAAGTCGTTCGCTGCCGACTGCGGGCCGGGCATCTTAAGGATCGACTGGTCGGTCCAGAGCTCCAGCACGCCCTCCTCGGGTGTGTCCGGGCAGGCCGCCGACTTGATCTTGGTGACGGCGTTCCTGATGTCCCACGCCCCCAGCACGTTGGAGCAGTAAGTCTCGTTGGCCTCCTTCTCGGCTTCGATCTCGCCGGGGGTCATGTCGGTTACGTCTGCTTCCGCGAACTCCTGGAGCTCGTCGTAGTGTGTCGCTATGGAGTCTATCCCCGCCTGCGCGCCGACGTTCTGTATGTAGTTCTCGATCTCCCTGGTGTCTATCTGGAGGTTCTTGGCCATCTGGTTCACGCTGTTCTGGAGGTTGCGCAGGTCCGTCTCGATGGCATCGAGCTGCCCGCTGATGACGTCGAGCTGGGCCTGTATCTTCTTGAGCGCGTCCTGCGTCGCGTGTGCGTCCATCCTGCCGTAGATGAAGCTGGTGATGGACATGGTGCCGCTCAGGATTCCGAAGATCACCGCGGGCGACTGCGCCCGTGCCTCCTCGAGCCCGACCGGTGAAAGGAGCAGCAGGCCGGCGGTCAGGAGAATGACGAGCAGAAACGATACGGGCCCTCTACAATGCTTGTGCTTGGACATACCACCCAGCCCCCACTCTAGACGATGTCCTTTAAAACCACTTCCGTGACGGCATTGACAGTATACCGGACTGGAAACAACATGCGGCCGGTTACCGGCAACGGCGTGCTGAACGTATTGACGCATCCGGGGTAGTGTTTGTTCGATTAACGGCCGAGCCGCGGTACGCGCGGGCCGATCGCCGCGCGTGGCCACGAACGTTCACCTGACGTCTATGAGTTCCTCGATGCGGTCGCAGACCTCGGCCACCATGCCGGGGTTGTCGAGGCTGATCGAAACGGCGTGGCGGGGGCACACGGTGGCGCACCGCCCGCAGCCGACGCACCCTTCTCCTATCACGGCCCGGCCGTCCTCGACGCGAATGACCTGGAGGAAGCACGCCTTCACGCAGAGGCCGCAGCCGTTGCACTCATCACCGACCTCGATGCCGAGGCCCTCCAGGACGTTCAGGTTCTCGGCCCGCATGTCCGGCGGGACGTGCCTCGCGAAACGGGATATACTGCAGCACTCGCAGCAGAAGCAAACCGACAGGAGTTGCTTCTTGTTCCTGATCCCGAACACGAAGTTGTCGACGCGCGCCTTTCCCATGAACGGAATCAGGCCGGCGGACGCCGCTTTCCGCACGTGCTCCCGGGCTTCCGCCGGGGTTGCCTCCCTGCGGAATCCGGGGTCTATCTCGAGCGCGGAGCGGCCCATCATCAGGCAGCCGATGTCGGCCGGGTACTTCTCGCAGCCGAGCGTCGCGCGGCAGAGGCACTTGTCGATTATCACCCTGTGGCTGGACCTCTCGATCATCTCGTCAAGGACCGCGACCGGCATGGGGGTCTCTCCGCCCAGCTCGATGTCCTCGTTAACCGGGATGAAGTAGACGTTGAGCTCGTCGTGCCGGAACCAGGGCACCACCCTCTTGAGCCACCTGACGCGGGCGAGCGGCGCGATAGCCTCGAACCATTTCCAGTTGAACGGCCGCATTACCAGGATTTCGAGCTGGCGCTTTCCTCTTCCCACGTGAACTCCCCGGGTAAGGTGGTACACACGTACCGTTCGCTCCTGTCCGACGCCGGGATGATAACACGAATCCCGGATTCGCGGTCTCACCGGGTTGCCCGGAGTGGTCACCCGGGTAGGGTATCCCGACGGGTTTCCAGCGATTCCGGAACGGAGGTTTGTCAACGGCCTGCAACGGGTCGGGCGGCTTTACCGGCTCGTAGTGCCTTTCAGAGTATGCTCCGGCACGATCTTGAGGTTGACCGTCACCTTGCCCGCAGTTCTGCCGATGTCGTTCAGCAGTTCTTCGAATTCCGGCAGCTTCCCCTCGCCCGCGATGATCATGTCAACGGCGTCCACGTCGGCCTTAACGGAATAGATTGCATAATTGCTCCCCCCGAGCCACTCCCTGGCGGCTTTCGTGGCCCGCTGCTGCAGAATGCGGCTCGTGGTGACCCGGTAGCTGGTGAAGCCAAGAGGTACACAGATCAAGAGCACCGAGATTACGACCGCGGTCACGGTCCGCTTGCGCGTTTTGCTCCGGGCACTGTCAAAGGCCGCCCGGCCGTAGCCCATGATCGCGAAGACAATGAGCCCCGCGGCCACGATCGCCAGGAAGTTCGTCAGGAACAGGAGGAGCGCACCCCAGGCCTCGTGCAGCTCGCGGGCGGACAGGCAGGCGCCGACCACGGCCAGCGGGGGCACGAGCGATACGGCTATCGCCACCCCGGGCAGAGCGTCCGAAACATCCTCGCGGCCGGTGGCGAACGCGCCCGCGGCCCCGGCCGCCAGCGCGATGACAAGATCGACCAGGCCGGGGGACGTACGCGAGAGTATGCTACTGTTGCCGGCGGTCTGGACAATCCCCGGGAGCACGGCCGCCAGCAGGTACGCGGTCCCCACTACCATTGCGGTTCCGGCGACCACCAGCAGCATCGACCGTACGATATTCGGCGAATCGCCCGTAACCGCGCTCAGGGATACCGCCATGATGGGAGTCATGAGGGGCGCGACGATCATCGCGCCGATGATCGTGGCCACCGAGTCGCTAACCACGCCATACGTCGCGATTACCGAGGCAAGGAAAAGCAGGACGAAGAAACGTACGTAGCGCTCCCGTACGGGTATGCGGTCAAAAAGCAGCTTATCCTGCAGGACCCGGATTTCCGATTCGGACACGTCGGTACCCTGTAGAATTCTGCTGATCCGGCCCATGGGAATGAACCTCCACAATTGGTTCGGTCCACACATATTATATGTTTCCAGTGTCCTCTCGCACGACACTCCGACGTCGTTTGTACTATCGGGGACGGCAATGGGCACGAATAGGGAGATTCAAGACAACTCATGGACACAAAGTGAATCGCCCTGTTTGAGACAGCGACAATCCTCGAGACGTCGTGTTCTGCGATATCCGGGAGGCACCCCTGTCTATCGCAGTTGTTCCGGGCGCGAAGTCCCTCCTGGGCAGACACCCAAATGTGAACATCGTGGCGCCGGTGATCGTCTTGACGGCTCTCCGCGTTTCCGTCGGCTGGACCAGGAGGGTCAGTTGAGCCAGGGCCGTTTGAACGCGTCGGCCCCCGGCTGACCCCGCCGGGGTACTCAGATCGTGGCCTCGAAGACGCAGGTCTCGTCTCCTTCCGGCCGCAGTTCCCCGTGCCGCAGCTTTACGTCAGGCGCCACCTTTCGGAAATATATCTCGTGCACCCTGGTGCAGCCGTGGATGCATGAGACCTTGGCGGGTTCACCGTTTATGGAGTCGTAATCGTCATACCCGAGGTTTCCGATCGCGTTCCAGTTGGGGCAGACCGTGTACTTCCACTTCAGGGAAGTCGGCGTCTCCTCCAGGTACTCCGGCGTGTACGCGTTGATTTTGCTGACCTGCTCCAGCACGTGTTTCACCTGCTCGATGGTGGAGCCTTCGGGCTGTACGAGTTGGAGCAGTATGTCCACCGAGGGCGGGAGCTGCTCGTCCCACATGTCCAGCTCGATGTTGATAATCTCCTCGGGCCCGACCCTCTTGTACGCGTGCCAGGACCACCCGTTGGTCAGGTTGAAGATCATCATCAAGCGTATGAAGTCGATTTCTTCCCTGGACAGGTCTCTCATCGTGTTGCCTCCTTCGCGCCGCCGGACCGGAGAGGGGTTGGTTTGCCCACATAATGATACGTCCGCAGAAGGAAAAGCGGAAGCATTCGCGTCCGTTGTCCGGGCCGCGAGTGAAGCAGTGACGGCCGTTCCGGTAACCGTCCGTTTTCGAGGCGGCGCCCGACCGGCGAGACGTGTTATCGACACCGCGCCGTGACCCGCGTGGCGGCTGCTTTGGTATACTGAAATCGGATATTCGGCACTCATTCAACAGGAGGTATCGAGGTGGATGCCGCGCACTGGGCTTTCGTCGCCGTCGGCGGGCTCGCGCTTGTCTTTTCCGCCCTGGCCGTTGC
>CAZAIS010000053.1:0-9939 GCA_964485255.1 uncultured Acidimicrobiales bacterium
TCTCTTGGCATGCCGGTTATGGTCTTCGAGGACTACGGCGTGAAGCGGGCGATAAGGAAGTCCGGCGACATGGCCCGCGAAACATGGGGCGAGGACATCTCAAACGCCAGGGCTTCCATCTCCTGGATTTTCTGGGTCGTTGGGGCGATCGGCCTGGTTCCGCTGGTCCTCGCCTCGCTGACGGGAAACGGCGTCATCATCACAATAGCCTGCACTCTCGTCCTGGACTTCTGGCTCATCCTCGGCAGCTTCTGCTCGAGCATGAACAACCTCTTCGCGGTGTCGCTCTATCATTACGTGAACAGGGGAGATCTCCCCCCGTTCTACAGCCCCGAGCTCATCGAGGATCCTTTCAAGCGGAAAAGCTCACGCCAAGGGGACGAGAGCGAAGAGGAGAAGCAGGCCGTGAAGTAACGCCGCGGGGCGAGGCCGCCCGCCCGATGCTCTCAAGGGTCCCTCGCGCCGATTCGGCCCGGCGCCTGGAAGAAGCGGCACAGAGTGACTATGATGGTGGAAGTCAACACCCCGGGGGTAAACATGAGAACGCGAACGAGACTGTCCCGTACCGTCACTTTCATCCTGGTCGCGATGCTCGCAGGAGCGATCGCGCTCGCCTGCGCCTCGTGCGGCTCAAGCGGGGCGAAAGAGTTCAGCAAGGACGTGCAGGAGAAGCTGAGCAAAGCCGTGGACGCCAAGATGGCCGAATACGGCGTACCCGGCGCGATAGTCTATGCCGGCGTGGAGGGTGAAGGCGAGTGGCTGGCGCTCAAGGGCAAGGCCGACATAGAGACCGGCAGGGCGCCGAAAGAGGATGACCTCGTACGCATAGCCAGCATAACCAAGACCTTCACCGCCACGGTTATCCTCCAACTGGTCGACGAGAAGAAGCTCTCGCTCGACGATACGATCGATAAGTTCGACCTCGGCCTGGCGGTCCCCAACGCCGACAGGATAACTGTCCGGAACCTTCTCAGCATGAACTCCGGCCTTTTCAACTACACGGAAGACGATAGCTTCTGGGCCAGGTTCCTGGCCGAGCCCACCAAGCAGTGGACGCCGGAACAGCTCGTGGGTATTTCTTCCTCCCACGGGCCCGTTGCGGACCCCGGGCAGGGCTACCAGTACAACAACACCAACTATATCCTCCTGGGGATGATGATTGAAAAGCTCACCGGCAAGCCGGCCGCTTCCCAGATCAAGACCAGGATAATAGACAAACTCAAGCTCGAGAACACCAGCCTCCCCGTTTCGGCGGAAATGCCCGGGGCACACATGAACGGTTACATGCCTGAAGCGGATGAGACGGCCGGCCCGGCGGTAACAGACATCACCGTGGAATCCCCGAGCCCTTTCTGGACGGCGGGTGGAATTGTGTCGAACCTCGCGGACGTCAAGACGTGGCTCAAGGCCCTGGGGAACGGCGACCTCGTGAGCTCCGAGATGCACGAAGAGCAGTTGAAGTTCGCGCCCCCCAATACGACCAGCTACGGGCTGGGGGTAATGAACGGGGGGATTCTTATCGGCCACTCGGGAGAGATTCCCGGGTACAACAGCGCCGCCTATACCAAGCCGGCGGAACCCACCGCGACGATAATCGTCTTCCTGAACCGGTACCCTAGCAAGGTCGAGGGCGTGTCGGACCAGTTCCTCCTGGAGGTCGCGAAGGTGCTCCAGCCGCTTTTTAAAAAGTAGTCTTCAGGCCTCTGGGCGCGCCCGGCTACGCGCGGGCCGCGCCTCACCCCACGGACTCTATGACGGCGCGCGCCGCACCCTGCGGGCTCTGACCGCGTGCGCCTCACTGACGGCGCGCCTCACCCTACGGGCGTCACAAGCCGCCCTCGGGAGGCGGCACGTGCCGCGACAGTGTTCAACCGCGCCGCTTGTTACCCACGAGATTGACTCCTTGACACAACCGCATTGAGGGGATATTGTAATAAACTGGGCGCCCGGTCTAGGGGCGCGGAGCAGGGAATCATGGCATCGGCAGGCGCGATGCCCCCGCGTAGAGAGAGGGAGGATGGCGATGGCACCGGGGGGGCGCGAAGCTCCAAAGGCTCAGGAGCGAGCGGCAAACGAAGGCACGATAAAGAGCGCGGCGTTGAAGCTCTTCAGCGAGAAAGGTTTCCATTCCACCAGCACCCGGGATATTACCGCGGCGGCGGGGGTTTCAAAGGGAACCCTGTACTGGCACTTCCGGAGCAAGGAGGAGGTCGCCTTCTCTCTCGTATCGGACATGTTGAAGGACTTCCTGGAACTGATAGAGGCGAAGAGGGACGAGGAGGGCCCGGTGACGCCACGCCTTGAGAGCCTTGCCGGAGACGTCGCGGAGCTCTACTACAAGGAAACCGACTACCTGCGCCTGCTCTGGAAATTCAGGGCCGACCGGGCCTACATATTCAGCGAGGACTACACCGAGAAGGTCGCGAGTTACTACGTGCGGATAAGGAGGGCCCTGGAGGCGATGGTTGAGCAGGGCATCCGTAACGGGGAGTTCGGGGAAGTGGATGCCCGGCTCATGGCTTTCATAATGCTGGGCGTAACCGAAGGTCTCGAGGTGGAATGGCTCGAGAACGAGGGCGAGCTTTCCATGCGCGAAGCCCTGGACAAGACCATGAAGATGGTTATCGAGAGCATGAGGAAGTAGGAAGGACGACGGCTCCGGCCGCTGTTCGCGGGATGAAAGGAGCACAACGATGAGAGTAGTCGCGCTCGGGGGAGCAGGTGTGATGGGGCGGTTCGGGGCAAGAGACCTCGCCTCGAAGGACAACGTCGAGGAGCTTCTGATCGCGGACTACGACCTGGCCGCGGCGGAAGCGCTGGCGCTCGAGCTCGGGGCCAAGTGCAAGGCGGCACAGGTGGACGCGAACAACCACGCCCGGATGGTGGAGACGGTGAAGGGCTTCGACGTCGCGATGGGCACCATCGGCCCGTTCTACAAGTACGAGAAGAAAGTCGCCTCGGCCTGCATCGACGCGGGGGTCGATTACGTCAGCATCTGCGACGACTACGACGCGGCGGCCGATTTCCTGGAGCTGGACGAGGCCGCGAAGAAAGCTGGGGTTACCGCCATCTCCGGCGTGGGCTGGACCCCGGGCATCACTAACGTCCTCGCGCGCCTGGGGGCCGACCGGCTCGACGAAGTGGACGAGATAGCCACATCCTGGGCCTGCGATCCCGCGGACACCGCGGGTAAGGCGGTCACCCTGCACTACATCCACGCGGTTACGGGCATGATACCGTCCTACATCGACGGAAGGATGCAGAACATCAAGGCCGGATCGGGGCTCGAGAAGATAAGGTTCCCTGACACGGTCGGAGAGGTGGCCGTTTTCCACGCGGGACACCCGGAGCCGGTGACGATACCCAGGTACCTGAACGTCCGGTCGGTAACGCTCAAGGGCGGCCTTACGGACGCCTTCCTGGTCGGTATCACGAACATCCTGGTGAAGCTGCGCTTCACAAGTACGCCGCGCAGGAAAGACCTGGTGGGCGGCTTGTTCAACAAGGTGCTGCCGGTGCTGGAGAGCTTCGGCAAGCCCCCCGAGACGTGCTCCGCGTGCCGCACCGACGTCACGGGCAAGAAGGACGGCAGGTGGACGCACCTGGCCTATGGCGCGGCCGGGCACATGGACCAGCTCACCTGTCTGCCGACCTCCATCGTCGTTCAGATGGTCGGCGAAGGGCTCATAAAGGAGAAAGGGGCAATGGCGCCCGAAGCCTGCGTGGACCCGAAAGAGTTCTTGAAGCGACTCACGGCGGGCGGAATCCGCGTGTACGAAGGCGACGAGATGAAAGTCCCCCTGGAGGTTTAGACCGGTGTAGAGCCCGAGCATCGATCGCGGCGTACCGACCGGCGAAGGGCCTGTAGAACTTCAGCGGTAGTGGAACCGGCGGCCCATGCTGAGCAGGTCCGTCGAGTAGAAGCGGCCCCAGGTGACGATGCCGTCCCGCCGCCGGCAGACCACCCCCGCCCGGACGAGCAGGTAGAAGACGACGAAGATGTCGATGGGGAAGTAGAAGGCGGCTCCCAGGGGCAGCCTGATCCAGCGGCACATCAGTATGGATACGACGATGCCGATGATGACCGCCGCCGTGCCTATCCAGTCGTGATATGGGATGTGGAGGGGAAGGAAGAAGAAGTAGGGGCCGAGCTCGAGCAGGAAGAGCAGAGAAGCCGTGACGAATATGAATGGCAGGCTGAAGTTCCCCAGAGACGCGTAGACGCCGGGCTCGGACTCGACCATGGCTTCCTTCAACGACCCGTGGAAATGGGCACCCGTGAACCCGCGGCCGTTCGCGAGCCCGCAGCGCCCGCCCGAGCGCTTGACCGCCTGGGCCAGGCCCGTGTCCTCTGAGGGCTCCAACCTCAAGCTTCCCAGGCCGCCCGCCCGCTTGAGGGCGCCGGCCCGGACGAGGTTGAAGGCGGAGGAGCCCACCGCGGCGCCACCTCTGCCCTCGACCGCCCAGGCCCTCTCCGCCAGCAGCATGATGCGGAGGAAGACCTGGAACACCGAGTCCAGCAGGTACCTGCTGCGGTAGAGTTCGGGCACGACAGCAAGGAAGTCCAGCTCGCGCTCCTCGCACAGGTCCATGGCTCTTTCGACGGCCCCGGGCTCGAAGTGGACGTCGGCGTCGCTGAACAGGTACCAGCCGGATTCCGCTTCCTCGACCCCGCGGTGCATGGCGTAGACCTTGGCGAGCCAGCCCCCGGGAAGGTCTTCCAGGTGGACGGCCTTGACCCTGGCATCGGAGGCCGCCAGCTCGTCGATCAGCTCCGATGTGCCGTCGTCGGAATCCACGTCCACCAGCACGAACTCGAGGCGGGGGTACTCATCGAGAAGCCTGCCGCGCACCTGCTCGTCGACGTCCTTTTTCTGGTTCCAGGTTGGAGTGATTACGGCCACCGACGCTGCGTTGCCCCCGGCGGGCCTGCCCCGGTCTTCGAGGCGTGGAGTGGACCTGGTTACCCTGATGGTCAGGTAGAGGACCACGATCCAGTACAGGGTACCCGTCACCAGGAAGATGATGGCGATTATGTCGAAGACGCCCATTCACACCTCCGGCTACTGCCGCGTCACGCACGCGTATTATACTTGACGGTACGTCACGGAGGGTTAGGCGCGATGTGGCCCGCGCGACCGGTCCCGGCAATCCCGCAGGACTTGCCGGCGGGTCTCGAGTCCATGAGGGGTAGAACAGGGCAGGGGCGATGCCGATGGCAGGCAGGCTTTATTCCAGGTTGAAGAGCCCGCGCTACGACGCACGGGGGTCTCAACCGGCGGACCTGGCGGTAGTCAACGCGAGGGCCTTCACCAGCGATGAGGCGAGGCCTTGGGCGGAGGCGGTGGCAGTCAGGGACGGGCGCATCGCCTACGTCGGAGACGACCGGGGAGCGGCGGATTTCATAGGCCCCGCGACGAAGGTCATCGACGCCGCGGGCCGGGTCCTCACCCCCGGTTTCGTGGACAACCACTGCCACGTTCTATGGATAGGAGGGATGCAGGTCCTATCCACTTACGAACTGTTCGAGGCCGGGAGCCTGGAGGAGCTCGGCGACCTGATGCGCAAGCAGGCGGCCGCGTTTCCGGAGCTGCCCGCGGTCATGGGCCTGGGCTTCAGGTACGAGTACATACCCGGGGGCAGGCCGGACAAGGCGCTGGTGGATTCAATTATTCCCGACCGCCCAGCCATGATCGGCGCGTACAGCGGCCAGACCATCTGCGCAAATACCGCGGCCCTTCAGATGCTGCAGGAGCGAAATCCCCGGGCGTTCCTGAGGCTCGTCCCCGAGGTCGACGAGCGGACCGGCGATTACACCGGCTTCCTTCTTCATGCCCACTCCTTCAGCATCCTGGACTACTTCACAATCGACGAGCTGGGGGCGGACGCCCGGGAGGCGATCTTCGGCAGCATCGACAAGGTCATCGACGAGGCCCTCTCGGTGGGGGTAACAACGATGCAGGACGCCCAGCTCTACAGACCCTTCGTGGAGATGTTGCTGGAATACCGCCGCCGGGGCGGCCTGGCGAAAGCGCGGGTGAGGGGTACGTTCTTCATAGGGCCCCACATGCTTGAAGACGAGCAGGGCCTGCGGGACGACCTTGACTGGTGGATCCGCACCGGGCGAGAGGAGGCGGACGCGCACTTCATCCTGGGCGACGCGGTGAAGCTCTACATCGACGGGGTCACCACCAGCCACACCGCCTTCATGCTGGAGCCCTACAGCGATACCGGGGACGACCTGGGTGACGCGGTCTGGAGCGAGGAGGGTTTCCGGCGAGTCATGGAGATCGTGGACGCGGCGGGCCTTCAGGCGTGCACTCACTGTTGCGGCGACGCCGGGTTGCGCAGGGTCGTCAACGGCTACGTCCACGCGCGGGAGGCGAACGGAGAAAGGGATTCGCGCCACCGGATCGATCATTGCGAGCTGCCTCTGCCGCCGGAGATCGAGAGGATGGCGAGCGCGGGGATATTCGCCGCGATGCAGCCGGCTCACTTCTACGGCGACGAGACGACCGAGAAGCTCCTGGGGCCGGAGCGGCTCCAACGCTACATGCCGTGGAGGAGCCTGGAGGCTTCGGGTGTCGAGCTTTCTTTCGGCAGCGACTGGTGCGCGGGTCCCATCAATCCCGCGTACGGCCTGCTGATAGCCGCCACCCGCTTCAACTATAAGATGAGGAGGGACTGGAACCGCCGGGAGAAGGTGGACCTGGAGAGCGGAGTCCGTCACTGGACCATCGACTCGGCCAGGGCCCTGCGCATGGAGGACGAGGTGGGTTCCCTGGAGGTGGGAAAGCTCGGGGACATGGTCCTCTTCGACACCAGCCCGCTCAAGCTGGACTCGATCCGGTTCCTCCTCACCCACGAGCTGGACGTGGGCAAGATGGACGGCTTCGTGAACCTGACGATTGTTGGGGGAGAGGTCGTATACAGGAAACCGGGTGAAGCATGATTCGATCGAAAAGAGTCCAAGCGCTGTGAGTGATGCCACGTGATCGGGCTCGTCTGTGCCGCGCACAGCGAGGTTAGCGCCATGGAGCGGGTCATCGACGCCGGAAGGACCCGCGAGCCGGGCGGAGGCACGTACGTTGTCGAGGGCGAACTGTACGGTACACCGGTCGCCGTGCTCAGGACGGCGACCTGCGGGAAGATAGGCGCCGCGGCGGGCACCCAGTTGATGATCGAGCGTTATCAACCAGGCGCGATAATATGCTTCGGCGCGGCCGGTTCGCTAACCGACGAGCTGGGGGTGGGGGATGTCGTTGTGGCCGAGAGGCTCGTCCTGGGCGACAGCGGGATCGTGCACGGTAAAGGGTTCCGGCACACCGGATCGATCGTGAGCGACGGGGGACCTGTGACGCGCCTCGAGCACTACTTGTGCGATCCGGCGCTGCTGGGCGCGGCGAGGGCCGCCGGGGCGCGTGGGGCTTCGGCGGAAGGGACGGCCGGGCCGCGCTTCGGGACAATCGTAACCTGCGACCAGGTCATTCTCTCCAGGAGTACGCGCAAGTACCTCAACGAGACTTTCTCCGCCCTGGTTGTCGATATGGAGTCCGCCGCCGTGGCACAGGTCGCCTACTCCTGCGGCACACCGTTTCTCGCGGTCAAGGCCGTGAGCGACGGCATCGGTTTCACGGCGGAGAACCTGGAGGCGCATCTCAGGGGCTGCGGGGAATCCCGCGCGGCCCACTGGCTGCGTTCAGCCAGGTACCTCGTGGCTTCTCCGGGCTCCATCGGGCGGATCATTGAAATGAGGGATGGAATGGCCGCCGCCGCGCGGAACTCGGCCGACATGGTCGCGCGAATACTGGATGTCTTAGACTGACGGTCGGGGCTTCGTGAATGAACCTTGAACGACCCCGAGCTAGGCCAGGGGACAAAAAGTAAACAAAAAAAAGTGAACGACCCTAATTGGCGAGGTGGTTATGCAACCGCTAAGGGATTTGATGTATCCGGAGTCAATTGCGTTTTGGGGGGCTTCGAACAACCCTATGAAGATGGGGACCATACAGCTAACCAATATCCTGGAGACCGGTTACGCGGGAGACGTCTATCCGATACACCCGTCGGAGACGACCGTGCTCGGGCTCCCCGCGTTCAAGAGCGTAGCGGAGGTGGGCAGGCCCGTTGACCTGGCGCAGTTGACGCTTCCGACCGAGGTGGTGCCCCGGGTGTTGGAGGAGTGCGGCAGGGCGGGCATCCGGAGGGCCGTTATCATCTCGGGCGGGTTCAAGGAGGCCGCGGGAGAAAAGGGAAAGCGGCTCGAGGCCGAGATCAAGGAGATCGCCGGCAGGTATGGCATGCGCTTCCTGGGGCCGAACTGCGTGGGGATCTTCAACACGGGGGTCAACCTGAATTCGACGACGATCCCCGATCCGCCGGGCGGGGGACACATCGCCTTCGCCTCGCACTCGGGCGCTTACACCGCGATGTTCAACCCGTACCTGAGGGCTCAGGCGATCAGGATGTGCCAGACCGTGAGCCTGGGCAACGAGGCCGACATCGACATGGCGGACTGCCTGGATTACCTGCGCGAGGAGCCGGACGTGAAAGCGATCGGGCTGTACGTGGAGACAATCAGGAGGCCGCGCGAGTTCGTGGAGGCGGCACGCGAGACGGTGAGGACGAAGCCGATTGTGGCCATATACGTCGGCGGTACCGAGGCGGGGTCGAGGTCCTCGCTCTCGCACACCGGCGCGCTCACCGGTCCCGACGAACTCTATGACGGCGTATTCAGGCAGGCCGGAATCATCAGGGCAGGTGACATCGACGAGATGTTCGACATGCTCCAGGCCCTCGCCTCCGCGCCGACCCCGGCCTCCGGTCGCATGGCCGTCATAAGCAACTCGGGCGGACCGGGGACTTCACTCGCGTACCACGTGGAGAAGGCGGGGCTCTCCGTGCCGCGGTTCTCCCGGGAGCTGCGCGAAAGGCTCGACGGGGTGACGGGGCGCATGGCCTACGTCGGCAACCCGATAGACCTGACGTTCGAGGTGGACCTTCATATCTTCCGAACGCTTACCGAGACGGCCTTCGAGTCGGGCGAGGTGGACGGCGCTTTCATCTACGGGATCTTCGGGTGGACGGACTTCATGCTCAACCTCGAGAAGCGCTTCCCGGCGGTCGCCGGGTTCCGCCCGGGCTGGGAGAAGGGGTACTTCGAGCTGCTGGAGCAGTTGGCGGGTATTCCGCGAGAGACCGGCAAGCCCGTCTTCCTGATGTCTTTCCTGCCCCCGGCCGGCGGATCGATCCGCCCGCTCATCGACGCGGGCGTACCGGCCTATCCATCGGCAAGCCGCGCCGCCCGCGCGATGCGGGCCCTCCTCGACTACCGCCTCATTTCCTGGGGTCAGTGATAGAAACTCGAGTCGTGGTGCAATAAGGGTCAAACCCGGAATCGGCGCGTTTTTATTGCGAAAGGTGCCTGATCCTTCTTATGGACCTTGTTGCGAGACGGTTCACCGTTTTGCCTCAGGCCGGTAGGCCTGCTTTCCTGGAGATCACCCGGGACATCCAGCCCATCAGCGCGCGGACGAGTGAAGGGCTCACGCGCTGGAGAGCCCAGAGCGCTTTCGCCCCGCCGGTAACCAGGATGACAGCTTTGTCCTTCTCGACCCCCCTCAGGATAACCGAGGCGCATTCCTCGGGGGACATCATCCGCGGGAGCATGTCCAGGATCTTCCGGCGGTCCAGGCCTTTGACCTCCATGCTGTCGTAGCCGGGAGTGCGGACGTAACCGGGGCAGACGACGTTCACCTTCACCCCGCGGGCCCCGGCTTCTATCCTGAGCGCTACGGAAAGCCCGACGATGCCGTGCTTTACCGTCGAGTAAGGGACTTCATGGGGCGCGGGGATAAGCCCGGCCAGGGATGACGTGTTTACTATCTGCCCGAAGCCCTGCCTGACCATGAGCGGGTACGCGGCCGCGACGCCGTTGAT
>CAZAIS010000054.1:0-9934 GCA_964485255.1 uncultured Acidimicrobiales bacterium
CGCGCGGCGGGTGGTGGGATTACATCCTCGCGGAAAAACCGGACCTGGTCGCCTTCGAGACGAAGACCCCCGTAGTGAAACGGCACTGGAGAATAATAGAAGAGCTCAAGAGCCGCCTCCCCGATACGAAGGTCGCCCTCTGCGGGGACCACGTCACGGCGATGCCCGAGGAATCCATGTCCGGCTGCCCGGTGGATTACGTGCTGACCGGGGGCGACTACGACTTCCTGCTGGTCAACCTCGCCCGGCACCTTGGGGGTCCGGTCGACCTGGAGCCCGGGATCTGGCACCGGGAGTCGGGGCACCTGGAGACCACCGGCCCGTTCGCCCTCGAGCACGACCTCGACGGCCTGCCGGAGATAGACAGAGAACTTACCAGGTGGGACCTGTATGGCGAGCACCTGTTCATCAAAAAACCCAACACCTATATCATGGCCGGGCGCGACTGCTGGTACGGCAAGTGCACCTTCTGCTCCTGGACGACGCTCTACCCGCGGTTCCGCGTTCGAAGCGCCGATCTCGTCCTCGACGAGATAGGCAGGCTCGTCGCCCGCTACGGGGTCAAGGAACTGTTCGACGACACCGGCACCTTCCCAGTGGCGGGCTGGCTGGAGCGTTTCTGCCGGGGGATGATCGACCGTGGGCACGGCGAGCGCCTGCGCATATCCTGCAACGCCCGAGTGGGCTCGCTCTCGGCGGACGAATACGCCCTGATGAGGCGCGCCGGCTTCCGACTTCTCAAGTTCGGGCTGGAGTCCGCCAACCAGCAAACGCTGGACAGGCTCCGCAAGGGTACTACCGTCGAGCAGATAGTCGAAAGCTGCCGGCTCGCCAAGAAAGCGGGCCTGACCGTCCACCTGACGACCATGGTGGGATACCCATGGGAGAGCCTGGAGGACGCCTCCGGGACACTGGAACTGGCTCGCGAGCTGCTGACCGCCGGACACGCGGACATGCTCCAGGCCACGATCGTCATTCCCTATCCCGGCACGCCGCTTTTCGGCGAGGCCCGCGAGAACGGCTGGCTCACTACTGAAGACTGGGACCGCTACGACATGAGCGGCCCGGTACTCTCGACCCCGATACCACCCGCGGAGCTCGCCGGGCTGACCCAGGGCCTCTACAAGGCGTTCCTCTCACCCCGTTTCATCGGCCGCACCCTCATCTCAATCCGGAGCGCCGACGACCTCAAGTTCATCGGCAGAGCGGCCAAAGCTGTCCTGGGTCACCTCAAGGACTTCGCGACGAGGGGCAGGAAGTGACCGGGTGTGGCGGTTCTGCCGACCGGTCTAGGTTCGGCCCCGGCTCGCCACCTCCGTTGGAATGCGCCTGGTTGTGACCACTGTGTCCGGTTGCGCCGACGCCATCCCACGGGTTATACAGGATCAAGGCGTAAATCCACGGGGGGTTCATGTCAGAAGACAGGCTTGAAGCTTTGAGGGAATCGATGGAGGAGCGCGAACTCGACGGGCTCGTCGTGGTCAAGCGAGAGAACGTCCGTTACCTGAGCGGTTTCACGGGCGATAGCGGGGTACTTGTTGTTGCGCCCGGGAAGGCCTCGCTCATCACCGACGGCCGTTTCCGGGAGCAGGCAGAACGGGAAGTCTCAGGCTTGAGCGTCCTCATATACGAGAAACGCATCGAGGATGCTATTGTAGAAAGCCTGGAGGGCTCCTCGAAAACGGGCATAGAGAACACCGCTACTCTCGCGTTCCATGCCCGCCTGCTGGGTGCGCTGGAGGCCGGCGGCGGTCTCAAGACGAGTCGGGATCTGAGTCCTGCCGAATCGATCGTCGAGCGGCTGCGTACCCACAAAGACCCCTCCGAGATCGCCGCCATTCGATCCGCGGCGGAGTGTGCCCGGCAAGCGTGGGAGAGTCTCATGCCCATGGTCCAGCCGGGCGTCACCGAGCGCAAGCTCGCCGCCGGCCTCGACTACAGGATGATTATGGCGGGAGCGGACGGTCCCGCTTTCGATACCTTGGTAGCTTCGGGACCCAACGCTTCGATGCCGCACGCCGTCATCACCGACCGCGTGCTCGCGGAAGGCGACCAGGTGGTAGTGGACTTCGGGGCCGTGAAGGAAGGCTACTGCTGTGACGTAACCCGTACGATTGCAATCGGGGAGCCCTCCAGCCGCGCCGCGGAGATCGCCCGCGTGGTGCGTGACGCCTTCGATGCCGCCATCGGCGCTCTCGCCGTCGGTGTAAGGGCCGTCGACGTCGACGCCGCCTCGCGGTCCGTCCTGGAAGAGGCAGGCCTGGCTGAACACTTCATGCACGGCCTGGGGCACGGCGTCGGTCTCGAGGTGCACGAGAAGCCCACCGTTTCCCGCCTGTCCGAGGACATCCTGGAGCCCGGAATGGTCTTCACCGTCGAGCCGGGAGTCTACCTGGAGGGCGAAACGGGCGCCCGGCACGAGGAGACCGTGCTGCTCGGAGAATGGGGCCCGGAGATACTCACCGGCACAATCGGCGTCTAACCGTTGGTAGTGTTATCAAAGTGTCGCCGGACGGATTACTTCCAGGTCTCCGGTACGTTATAATTAGAAAAAAGAGGGGTGCGGTTTCTTGATACGCAAATTTACCCCGAATTGGATGTGGACGCGTAGAAGCCGAGTGTGCCTGATCGTCCTGGCATTCGCGGTCCTGACCGTGATTCTTGCGATCGGCCAGCAGATATCGGCGGGTACTTCTCCCCCGGCAAACTGGCCGTGGTTGATCGACAATCTCTGCTATCCCACGATCGGCAACCCGGCGATCGTACAGAAGGGGACCAGCTTCACCTTCGAGTTCGACTGCAACGGCAAGGCTTCCGGCGCCACGCAGCCCGATCTCTTCACTAACGAGACTTACCCTTACGGCATCTGGGACGTCTACCTGAGGACTTCAGAAATCAACGACCCCTGGCGCACCATCGCCCCGATGCCGGCCGTAGTCAGCGCCGTCAAGGGTACCTCGCAAGCCTGGCCCGCGGGCTCGGGTCCCTGGGGGGGCAAGCAGGTATGGCGGGTGACCGTCACTATAGCCTCGAACACCCGGCCCGGGCTATACGACCTCGATGCGCAGGTAATGCTGGGCGATTATTCATGGGTGAACGACTCCCAGTATCACTGCATAAGCGTCGTTGACCAGTACAAGGACAGCTACAACTACTGCCAGCTTTCCGACTTCCATATCAACGACCCCAGGGGACCTGGTGACCTGCTGGGCGTCGTACCCGGCCCCCACCCCAACTGGGCGGAGTTCGATCCGTACAACTACGGCGGGCCGGCCCCTCATTTCAGGTACAACACGAGGGCGATCGACGATATCAACAACATCAGCCCTGATTTCGTCATCATGACGGGGGACATGGCGTTCGGCTGCCCCTTCTATACAGAATCGCCTTTCCCCGTTACGGGAATCACCGACTACACGGGCTTCGAGGCCGGCTACCCGCCGGAGTCGTTCCCGTGGAACGGCGAATTCTACTGGGCATACCAGCACCTCCTACGTCTGCGGGTGCCGGTTGTGCTGGTGCCGGGCAACCACGATACGTACAACCTCGACTCGATACCCGAACACACGGGCCAGGACGGAAAAGACGTGTGGCCGACGTGGTTCGGCCCCCTGTACTTCGGCTGGGATTACGGGAACAAGCTCCACTTCACAAACGTATGGTCGTACGACAAGCCGCCGACCGGGGACATGGCTCACTCGCGCGGCTTCTGGGAGCTGATATACTGGCTGCCGCCTACGAACCCCGACGGCAAGGTCGACACGGCCCAGTTGAACTGGGTCCAGCAGGACCTCGCTTCATCGAAAGCGCAATCCGCTTCAATGCTGGCCATGGCCATGCACCACCCGTTCTACGGCATCAACAAGGGCTGGGACGATACGACCAGCGAAAACGCCATGCTGCAGTACAGCAGGCAGTACGGCGTAAGGCTCGTACTCTCGGGGCACACCCACGAGGATTCGGTTGACGAGGATACGACCGGCGGGGCACAGGTGCTGCACGCGAACACCACCACCACGTCCTTCGGCTGCAACGGCTATCCCGGTTTCCGCAGGATAATCGTCGCGGATAGCGCTATAACGCCCGCGAGCATCTGCTACAAGATAGGCGACGCGGGAGACCCCCACTCGTATTTCTCCTACCCGACCTACAGTAACGCGATCATCGGCTACGGGAAGGAAGCGGACGTGCTCAAGGCCGAGATCGCGACCTACAACCAGTCGGCCCTGGCGGGAACGTTCAGCTCCAGCAACCCCAACGTCACCGACAAGACCTATACCCTTACCAACTACTACACGACCGCAAGCCCTTCCGTTACCATCAGCGACACCATCGTTTACTTCCTGATGGCGAAGCTCAACGGCCACGACTACACCATCATCAACGGCACTCTCATCGACAGTTGGGATACCGACGCGACCCACACCATAGTCCGCGCCAGGATGAACCCTATCGCGCCGGGCCAGACCAGCGCCATGCGAGTTGTGGCCCTGCCTTACATCACCTCCCTTGACCCGGTTTCGGGAGCCCCCGGAATACCGGTGACCATTTCGGGCGAGAACCTTGGATCCTCCGGGACGGTGCTGTTCGGCGAAGTGGAGGCAGACACGAACTCATGGAGCGACACCGAGATCACTGCGACGGTACCCGACATGGGCAACGGACAGGTTGACGTTACGGTTGAGAACGAGAGGGGTATTTCGAACGGCGTGCCTTTCACGGTGACCGGTTCCGGGGTCCTCCCTCACATCAACTCACTGAACCCGTCGGCCGGCGTGCCCGGTGACGAGATAACGATCGGTGGCAGCGCGTTCGGCGTACAGGGCGCTTCCAGCAAGGTCCTCTTCGGGGACTCACCGGTCGAAGCAACCATCCTGGATTGGAGCGACCTGCAGATCAAGGCGCGGGTTCCCGGCATAGCCAACGGGGTGCGGGCCGTCAGGGTGCGGAACTCCGTGGGGACGTCCAACTCGATCGATTTCACCGTCTACGGCCCCAACATAGACACGCTGACGCCACAGGCGGGTACCGTCGGTACCGAGGTTGCTATCGACGGCACGCACTTCGGGGCGCGCGACAGCTCCTGCAAAGTCTTCTTCGCTTCCACGGAAGCCACGATCAACTCCTGGTCGGACACCCGGATCGAAGCGCTCGTGCCCGGCATGGGCGACGGCAGCGTTGTCGTCAAGGTCCGCAACGGCACGGGGGATTCGAACACGGACAAGCAGTTCACGATCAACTCCGCGCTGGCGCCGCATATCAACGACCCGGGCGGCCTTACGCCGGCGTCCGGCGTCGCCGGGTCTCCCGTTACGATCAGCGGAGACTATTTCGGAGCTTACTCGAGCGGGACGTGCAAGGTTTACTTCGGGACAACGCAGGCATCCGTCCAGTCGTGGTACAACGACACAATAGCCACGCTGGTTCCCGGTATCGGCAGCGGCCCCGTACAGGTGTACGTCGAGAACGAGAACGGAGAGTCAAACGGGGTGACGTTCACCGTCGATGATAGCGCCCCGCCGTATATTTCCTCGCTGGGCCCGAATCCCGTGAAGTCGAGCCAGGCCCTCTACGTCTACGGCAGCAATTTCGGGGCGGCCGCGGAAACGAGCGAAGTGAGGCTCGACGGGTCTGCCTATCCCCACGTCTCGTGGGGTGGGTCGTTGATACGAATATACGCCCCCGCTACGCCGGCCGACTACTCGGTAACGGTCGTCACCGAGCACGGTGAATCCAACGCGGTGACACTTCACGTCGAGGCGCACCCCAACCCTTACATCTCGCTGCTCACACCCGGCTCCGGCGGCCCGGACAGGCTCGTCAGCATATACGGCGAGTACTTCGGAACGCAAGGCTCAGCGAGCAGGGTCTACTTCGCCACAACCAGGGCGACCGTCGAGCAGTGGAGCGACACGCGAATCCGGGCAAGGGTCCCCGACGGCTTGGGCATCGGCGACGTGGACGTTACCGTACGCACCGGCAACGGAACGTCAAACGCTTACGCGTTCACGCTTACAGACCAGTCGCCGCCGATCATCGAATCCATCAAGCCCTCTAGCGGCAGGCCCGGAACGACGGTAACCATTCGCGGGCGCCACTTCCTCGCTCCGGACTCGGAAAGCGGGGTGCAATTCGGAAACACGCGGGCCACGGTAACCGGTTGGTCCGACAGCGTCGTGACAACCAGGGTCCCCACGCTCGCGCCGGGGGCCGTCGCCATGAACCTGACCACGCGGTACGGTAACGCCTCGAAGACCTTCACCGTAATCCCGGACGTGGTGCGTACTCCCACCTGGTACCTGGCCGAGGGGTCTTCGGATTGGGGCTTCGATACCTACGTCAACATCCAGAACCCGAACAGCACCGCCGTTACCGCGGCGGTCACGTACATGACTCCAGGGGGCTCGGTCCCTCGGGCAGACGTCACCCTTGCCCCGAAGAGCCAGGTCACCATCAACCCCCGCAACGACATCGGTGTAAAAGACTTTTCGACGAAGGTTTCCTGCAAGGAAGGCAAGACCATTTGCGTCGACCGGCGTATGCTCTGGCAGGGGGCCGGTGCGCCGTCACAGGAAGGGCATTCCTCCGTCGGAGTGACGGCGGCCGCCAAGACCTGGTACCTTCCCGAGGGCTCGTCAAAGTGGGGTTTCGAGTGCTGGCTGCTCATCCAGAATCCCAATGCCACCTCGGCCCTGTGCGACATCACCTACATGGTCGAGGGCGCCGGCCCGACGACCAGGCGATACGACGTGCCCGCGCGATCTAGGCGGTCGTTCGACATGTCGAACGACATCGGGGCGGCCGACGCTTCGATCAAGGTCGAGTCCAGCGTCCCCGTCATCCCCGAGCGCGCGATGTACCGTTACGGCAGGAGCGAGGGCCACGTCTCGATCGGGACAACCGCTCCCGCAAAGGACTATTACCTCGCCGAGGGTACGACCGACTGGGGATTCACGACCTACGTACTGGTTCAGAACCCGAACGCGGGCAAGGCAAACGTCAGCGTCACTTTCATGACCGAGTCCGGCCCGGTCGCCATGCCGCGCTTCGGCATGGAATCCAACTCCCGCAAGACCATAAGGGTCAACGACGTGCTCCCCGGAAAGGATTGCTCCACCTGGCTGCACGCCGACAAGCCGATAATCGCCGAGCGCGCGATGTACTGGAACGGCGGTACGGGCGGCGGCGAAGCATGCCACGACTCGATCGGCATGCCGTCGGCTCACAAGACGTTCTACATGCCCGACGGAGAGACCCAGAACGGGCACGAGACCTGGACGCTGGTCCAGAACCCTGACACCACAAGGGTCGGCATTCGGGTGACCTACATGAGGCCGGACGGCAGTGGAAACATAGTGTTCAACGACACGCTCGAGCCCAAGTCTCGCAAGTCCTACAACATGGCCGACGAACTCGGTACCGGCAAGGCGGCGGTCATGGTCGAATGCACGACATCCGGTAAGGGGATAATGTGCGAGCGGGCCATGTACTGGAACGGCCGGGGCGCCGGCACTGATACGATAGGCGGTTACTCCGACTGATCGCTCGCGCCCCCGGTTGCTTGGGCTCAATCACCATGCTGGCCGCCATCAGGCGAAAAGGCCCTGTCGATTATCCAATGTGGCAGGCGCATAAGGCCTTTCCGTGATTCTACGGGTCGGCACGGAAGTTGAGCCTGAGTGTTATCCTTCTGCTAATCCACGAAGCCTGCGTGGATTCAGGCCTCTCCCCGATTCCACCGGCCGATTCAGGCCATAGCATGGACTCTGCCATGCGTTAGAGGGTGGCGAAGAGGAGGGCGGCGAGACCGAAAAACACCAGCGACGAGAGCAGCTCCAGTGTGGGAGTGTGCTTCCGGGCGAACTCGACCAGTTTCTCCGAATGGGTACCGGTATACGCGATGATGAACACGATGACGAGCGGCACGATGAACATCAGGTCGTACGCGATAAGGTAAAGGACCGCCTCCAGACGATCGCCGCCGGCCCTGGCGACGAAAGAGATGGTGGGCAGGTAGACCTGCCCGGTGCAGCCCAGCTCCAGCGCCGCGATCAATACGCCCATCACCACCCCCGCGACAATGAGATTCCTGGTTCGCGCTTTATCCCTTATCACCCCGTGGATGCGCCTGGTGATGCTCCTCGGCAGGCCCAGCGTTGAGGAGGCTTTTCCCGGCTTTCTCCTGCTCTGGATGTAGTCGTAGAGTGTGACCAGGCCGAATATTAAAGTAATAATCGCGATCCCCAGCGATACCCATTTCCCGGCGGCGCCGATCACCCTCAGGAACGACAGCAGCCCCAGGCCTATCAGGAAGTAAGTGATCAGGACCGCAAGCGTGTAAGCCCCCCCGATATACAGGATGTCCTTCCCCCTTCGCCCCACAAACGCCAGGTATGAGAACAAAAATATGAGGACCGTGAAAGCGCACGGGTTGACTCCGTCCACAAGCCCAGCTCCCATGACTGCGAAGATGGTAAAGGTGTTCATCCTGCTGTTAAGGGACTGCTTCGACTTTGAGGTGTCGTCCTCGATGCTCTTCCAGGGGTACTCCGTGCCGGTATCCCTCTTGTTCTCGACAGCCTCCTTTATGCCCTTCGTGGTGAGCTCGTCGCCAACGTAGTAATCCAATCCCACGAAGAGAGAAGGGGCTATCCCCCTCTCGACCTCGGGGACGGCGGAAGCCAAGCACATGGCTTCGTTCGTCTCCATGCCGCGCCTGGTCATCAGGTCGTATTCCCGCAGGACCACCTGGGAATCGAATTTTTTCAGGTATTCGAGTTGCAGGGACACCGGGTCGCACTCCCGGCAGCCTTTACTGTAAAAGTAGGTCAGGTAGATCGGCTTCTTGGACGCGGCGCCCGGCTCCCGATTATCAGCCTTCGGGATCTCGGGCATATCCGATCCGCCCTTGACGATGAAGGCGTCTATCGTCTCATCGAGCCTGCTCCTGACCTCTTCCTCGCCGACCAGCGCGACCCCGTCGATGTACACCTGCGGCAGCTCCAGCGGCTTCTCGCCGTACTGAGACTCGAGCAGCACCATGCTCTGCAGGTTCTTGGCGTCCGAAGTGTCCATATAGCGGACCTTGATCCTGTCCCCGTATTTCTTCTTTATCGCGGGCAACTGGACTTCGTTGAAATGCTCGCAGTCCCCGCAGTCCGACTTGCTGAACGCCAGGATCTCCACGACTCCGTCGGTTGTAGAAGCGCGCACCCCGGGCTGCGCAAGCGCGCCGAAAAGCACCAGCACCAGTCCCGCAAACAGGAGCACCAGCGCGACCCGTCTTGCGGATGAAGTGTCATTCACTGCGAAATCCTCTCCAGTAGAGCCTCACTGGAAGCGGCCATAACCCGATAGCGAATGCGATCAGGACGGAAGGCACGAGGATGATCATGACGAACCACCAGAAGAAGTACAGCATGTAGCCGAACCCGCTGCTCGCCTTCGCCATGTCGTAGCCGCTGATTCCGATATCCTTGAGGATCTTGAGGCGGTACAGAACGAGCACCACGGCCTCCCCTGTGAGAATGGATACGAGGGCGGACATCCCCGCTGCAATCCCCGTGTCCCGGGAGAAGTTCAAATCGAGCGCTAGAACGAACCCGGCGCCGATCAACACGCCGATGAGGTATCCCCATCCGGGCCACCTGCTCCTGGATATCGCCACCAGGATCACCCAGAGGGCCGTGCCCCCCAGCGCCAGGAGAGCAAGCTTCTTCCATTTCTCCTTGAACGGCGGCTTCGCTCCCGGCACCTCCTTCTCGACGATCCCTACCGGAAACGCCCTCCACACGAATCGGGCAAGCTCAACCAGCTTTCTCGGCAGGAACAGCGCCGCTGCGATCGCCGCCCTCTTCATGCGCTCGCGGATACCCTCGAGAGTACTGACGCGGCGCTCCCGCTTGAGTTCCCTCTTGCGCCCGTGCATTGCGCG
>CAZAIS010000055.1:0-9933 GCA_964485255.1 uncultured Acidimicrobiales bacterium
TTCTGACGTGCATGCTTAAGATAATCAGAAACCGTGACGTGATGGGTGAGTACGTTAACGGGGACGTCTACAACGCTGTGGCGTGGATCGCGGTCATCCTGCTCTACGTGCTCGATTTCTGGCTCGTGCTCTCGAGCGTGTTCAAGATAGGAGGGTGAGCGCGGCGAGGGAGGTTCGCCCGGACGCGGCCATGACGAAGCGCCCGCGCGGGGGAACGTGAGACCGGGAGGTCCGGTGGTCCTCGAAAGGAGCTGTCGACATTGAAAGACGGAGAACGGGTCGGGTTCCGCGACCTGTTGAAAATAAAGGTCGTTGACAGAAACGGCAGGCACATCGGTCACCTCCAGGACCTGGCGCTCGAGGGCGGCGCCTCACCTCCCGTCATCGGCTGCCTGGGAATACGCCTTCTCTGGACGGACAGGATCGGGCCGATAGAGCTCGTGAAGACAGTGGAAGACCTTGTGGTGCTCATCCCGTGGGACCAGGTGGCAGGAATCGACAGGGAATCCGTCTCCCTGCGCTGTGCCCACCCCGACTGCCCGGTAAGGAGCGCAGCCGGCAGGGTTCTAATCAGGCGGGACATACTCGACAAGCAGATGGTCGACCAGGACGGAAACAGAATCCAGAGGGTAGACGACGTCCTGCTGAGTGCGCGCGGCCCTCTGCTCGGCATTGAGGGGCTTGAGGTAAGCAAGGGCATGCTGATCACGAGCTCGTCGCTGAGACGCTACCTGGACGGGCTTCGCAGGAGGCACTCGAGTCCGCACGATTCAGAGGTGATCCCCTGGGAAGCGGTGCAGCGCGTCGATGAGGACGCGATAGTGATAGAGAGCATGCGCCCCAGGTTGATCCGAAGGCGGGGCGACCGGTGGTGAGGCCGGCGAGATTGCCGGTGGCGGGGGACCGGGCGAGGCGCATCGTTGGACAGTAACGCCTGACGGTCGCACGCGACGACATCAACACGCTTTCCTTGCGCGTTTGCCTGCCGGGCGGCGAAAAGGGCGGGAGGAGGCGGGGCTGTTGTTGGGTTTCTCGCGCTGGGATATACTCGAAAAAAGGGAACCCGGCCGCGGGAAAAGTTGTCATATCGTCTGTTGGCACCCAGCCGGAGAGGGCGTTGCCCGCAGTCGGAACGGCGACAAGTGCGTGGCCTTTCGGGTTTTATCACCGGATTGCATGGTTGTACATGAAGAGGATCTACACAGAGGAATTCGTCTCCAGGAGGGCGAGGGGGCGAAGGTCCAGGATAAACACCCGCCGGAGGGCCCCGGCTGATACTCAATCACCTCAGGCGGGAAGGCGGACGGCGGTTTCGGCCCGCGAGAAGGCCCGTAGGGACCGGGTCGGCTCCGGCGGGCGGGCCTCGGGGCGGACCACGAAGGTCAAGATGACCCGTGTTATAGCCCTTGGCGTTCTCGCGGTGCTGGCCTTCATATTCTTCATTTCCTGCATACTGACCCTTGCGGACGCCAACGCCGGCCCAACGGTGGCCGAGACCGTGCGCACTATCAAGGCGCCACAGGGCAGCAAGGCCGCGGCGCCCGGTGTCTGGGCTAACGCGGCCGTCATGATCGACGGCGAAAGCGGTCGGGTTCTCTACGACAAGAACGCCCGGGTGAAGCTGCCGATGGCAAGCACGACGAAGATGATGACCGCCCTGGTGGCAAGAGACCTGTGCGGCCTGAAGGACGAAGTACAAATACCCCTCGATGCCACACAGGTGGGGGAGGAAGGGATAAACCTCGTAGCCGGTGAGAAGCTGACTGTCGAACAGTTGCTGAACGCCATGATGATTCAGTCCGCCAACGACGCCTCTTGGGCACTCGCGAAACATGCCGGCGGGGGTTCGGTGGAGACTTTCTGCGCTCTCATGAATAAGAAGGCGGCTGAACTGGGGGCGAACAGCACTCGCTTCACCAATCCCCACGGCCTCGATCAGCCCGGCCACTACTCAACAGCCTACGACCTGGCGTTGATCGGGAGGGCCGTCATGCGGGACGCGGTGCTGGCGAAGATCGTATCCACGCCGAAGTATTCCATTCCGACACCGGGCCAGCCCTGGGACAGGGTTGCCGTGGGGCACAACGAGATACTGACGAGATACACCGGCGCCGACGGTATAAAGACCGGTTACACGGGGAAGGCAGGGCTGTGCCTGGCGGCATCCGCCAAGAGAGACGGCAAAGCTCTCATTGCCGTGGTATTGAACAGTTCTCACCGCGCCGACGACGTGTCCGCGCTATTCAATTACGGGTTCGGGAATACGGCGCGAATCGTTTTCGCCACCAGGGACCAGAAACTCGCCAGGAGCAGGGTCAGCTCGTTCCCTCGCAGAAGCGTCGCGGTCAAACCCGCCTCGGAGATGGCGGCACTGACGTTCCTGGGCTCGGGGGACGTATTCAAGGTGATCACCTCTGTACAGCGCAACGCCCACTCGCCCGTGAAGACAGGCCAGAAGCTGGGATCCATTACCGTCCTGCTCAACGACAAGAAAATGGAGGAGGGCGACGCGGTCTCAGCGCGCGCGTGCGCGGGGTCGAACTTGCTTGGAGCCACGGGAGCGTTTTTCTGGTACAGCCTGTGCTGGACCGGTAAGATCATAGCCGCGCCTTTTCGCATCTTCTGAGCGCGAAAACCGGCCGTAAGACTCGCGCGCAAGGCCCCTGGAAGGGAGTCGCGGCCGGCGTGAAAGCGTTCGGTTCGATATGTTTGACCTGCCAATTTCGTTAGAGTATAAAGGGATTGGTGAGGCACATGATCAAGATGAATATCGTCGGGGTCCGCGTGGAGATGCCGACCAATCAGCCGATAGTACTTCTTCAGGAGGAAGAGGGTGAACGTTTCCTCCCGATATGGATAGGCGTTTTCGAGGCGACCGCCATAGCGTTCGCGGTCCAGGGAGTGGAGACGGCCAGGCCTATGACCCACGACCTGTTCAAGAACGTTCTCGACGACCTGGAAGTCGGCGTTGAACAGGTACTCATCAACGACCTGGCGGAAGGCACGTTCTACGCGGAAATAACGATGAACGCCAACGGCGGCAAGCACGTCATAAGCGCGAGGCCCTCCGATGCCATCGCACTGGCTGTCCGCATGAGCGTACCCATCTTCGCCAACGAGAGCGTCCTCGACGAAGCCAGCATTGTCATGGAAACCGCCGACGAGGAAGAGATTCAGAGGTTCCGCGACTTCCTGGATCACGTCGAACCGCAGGACTTCCTCTGATCGGAGGCCGAGCCCGGAACTGAAGCTTACAGCAGCTCGGGGGCTGCTGTTGCTTTTATGTCGAGCGTCTCGCGAGGGGGAGGGATTTGCGCACCAGGAGAAGCCCGTACTGGCATCTGCGAACAGCGCTCCTGGTCTTTCTCGGTCTCATAACCATCGGAACGATCGGATACATGCTGATAGAGCGCCTCGGTTTCTGGGAGGCCCTCTACATGACCGTCATCACCGTTTCCACGGTCGGATACCGGGAGATAGTCCTGCCGTCACGCGGCGGCGAGATATTCACGATGGTAATCATAATCAGCGCGCTGGCGGCTGTGGTCTATGTAACGACGAGTGTGGTGGAGATCCTGCTGGAGGGCAGGATTCTGGATATCATGGGGAGGCGAAGGGTCTTGAAAGAGCTTCATGACCTGACGGGGCATTACATCATATGCGGCTACGGCCGAGTGGGAAAGCAGATCGCAATGGAATGCCAGGCGAGGGGAACCTCTGTTGTCGTCATCGAAAAGGACACCGAAGTAGCGGAAGGGGCCATGAGCGACGGCTTCATAACGGTGAGCGGTGACGCCTCCGAGGAGAGCATGCTCCGCAGGGCGGGCATCGAGAGGGCCTCGGGCCTGGTGACGGGGCTTTCCTCGGACGCCGACAACCTCTTTGTAACCATGACCGCCCGGATGATCAGACCTGACATCTTCATAGTCGGCAGGTGCAACTCGGACGACACCGAGTCCAAGCTCTACCGGGCCGGCGCCGACCGCGCCATTTCCCCCCACAATGTCGGTGGAAGGAGGATGGCGGCTCTCCTCCTTAAACCGCTCGTCTGCGACTTTCTGGATGTCGTGACACACGGCGAACTGGTTGAGCTCACCCTCGAGGATATCGTGGTGGAGCCGGGCGCCGCCGTCCTGGGGCGCGCTATCAGGGATGTCCTGGTGGGGGACCTTAAGGGCATCGGGATACTGGGGCTGAAGAGGCCGAAGCGCGATTTCGTGATCAATCCCAGGGGGGACACGGTCCTGGATGCCGGGGACATTCTCATTGTCTCCGGAAGCCCCGAGCAGGTCCGGGAACTGAAGAGGGTTTCCGAGAGCAAGCGATAACTTCGCACCGGTGCGGTGTCACCTCGAGCGCGAAACGGGCATTCCATCACATTATTAACATAAGTGAACTATTACAACATGTATCACAATAGTTGATTATTGTTATCAGAAGTGTTATGTTATATATCCCTACATAGAGAGAAGAGACTGCAATTCAATCGACCGCCGGAGGCGAGATCGGCGTCTTGAAGAGTCTACGGGCCGCGGTGAGAGCGAGTCTGATACCGTTCGTGGCGGTCGCGTCAGCGATCGTGTTGCTTGGTGTGCCGGCATCTCCCGCTGCTTCCCAACCCGTCCAGGACAGCCTCATGTCGAAAGAGGAGCAGGCCCGGTCGTTGGAGAGGGCCATCGCCTCACTGGAAGCCCGGCTCGCTCAGGTGGAACAGGATGCCGTATCGAAGGCCCGCAGGCTGGCGGAAGTGGAGAAGAGGATCCTTGAGTGCTACATGGAGATCGACGCCGCCGAAGCCGAGATCGAAGAGGCAAGGAGTGTGTTGACCAGACAACTCAGGTCCCTCTACATGACGGGCCGCCAGGACCCCGTAATCAGCCTCATCAACAGTAGAAGCATTACGGATTTCCTGATGTGGTATGAGTGCGTCGTGAGAGCGATCTCAATGGAGTCGAGAGACTTCGATTACCTCAGGGAAAAACGCGCGAACCTGCAGCGCGTCCAGGAAGAGCTGCAGGCGTTCAAGAAAGAGCAGGCCCGATTGAGCGAGACCCCGGATACGGCTGCCATGGAAGCCCAGATCGCGTTGCTGCGGGACGAGCTTGCGCTCATTAGCGCGTCACTGATCGCGATGCAGTTGCCGACGACCCATACCCCGGAGCCCTTGAAATTCAACCCCGGGCGCGTCTACTCCAGGCCCGACGAAAACGCGTTCAACCGCACCGGGCAGATATTCAGCGGTTACTCGAGCTGGTACGGGGCTTCCTCGCACGGCAAGTCCACCGCGAGCGGCGAGACGTTCGATCAATTCGGTTTTACCTGCGCCCACGGGACGCTCCCATTCGGCACACATCTCCGGGTTACGTTCCTTGGGCGAAGTGTGATCGTCAAGGTGAACGACAGGGGGCCTTCCGTCAAGGGGCGGATTCTGGATTTGTCCCGCGGGGCCGCGGAGGCAATAGGATTGACCGGCGTGCAGTGGGTGGACTGCGAGATCGTCGTACCGAGATCGTAACGGGTAGAGGACAGGTGACACGCAAGCGCTGGCGAAGGGACAACTCCGCGGAGGTAGTGCCCGATGTGTTCATGTTCCTCCGCGCCTGGGGCTGCAACGTCTATCTACTGGGGGGCGCGGGGCTGGACCTGGTGGACGCGGGCTTTCCCCTGGACGCCGGGCGTCTTGCTTCAGAATGCCGGCTCCTCGATCCCCGAGGGCCCCAATCGATGATAGCGACACACTGCCATCTGGACCATATGGGCTCCATGGCGCGGCTCAAGAGCGCCTTCGGGTCCAGCGTGGCGGCCCACCGCGATGACGCGGACGTCATGGAGGGTAGCGAGCCTTACACTATGTTCAAGCTCGATCCATTGCGTGCGGTCTACTACAGGCTGTTGCGGCCCCTTTATCCTTACGAGTACGTTGACGTGGACGT
This sequence comes from uncultured Acidimicrobiales bacterium, assembly GCA_964485255.1. GTDB lineage: Bacteria > Actinomycetota > Geothermincolia > Fen-727 > Anoxymicrobiaceae > CAZEJS01. The sequence goes on from CAZAIS010000055.1 coordinate 5,934, forward strand.
GCGCTTGAACGACGGAGATATCCTGGGTATCCTCGGAGGACTGGAGGTGGTGCACGTACCGGGTCATACCAGTGGTAGCATAGCCCTCTTCTGCCGCGAAAGGCGCGTGCTTTTTACCGGAGATATCATACGCAACGAGGACAACGAGCTGGAAGGTCCGCCGCCGCAGTTCACGCCGGACCTCGAGGCGGCTTTCGACGGCATCGAGCGTAAGATTCTGCCCCTCGACTTCGACGTGCTTCTGCCGGGTCACGGCGCCCCCGTGACCCGTGGCGCGAGAGAGTCGGTGGACCGGCTGGTTAGAAAGTGGAAAGAAAGAGGATGACGATGGAAACCGGATGGGATCTTGTCGTGGCCGGTGCCGGACCCGCGGGGTGCGTGCTGGCGGCGAAGGTCGCCCTTGGGGGCGGCAGCGTGCTGCTCCTGGAGAAGGGGGAAGCGCCCGGCCAGGGAGAGGACTGGGTCGTGGACGTGGGGCGTGACACGTTCGAGGCGGTGGGAGTCCCCGCCCCGGGGCCGCCTGAGCTCTTCGACGAGCCCGCACACACGTTTATCGTGACCTCGGACCGCTCCAGCTCGGTCGAGCTTCCCGGCGTGCCGATGGTTCCCGTGCGAAACGGCCCGTACGTAAGAAAACTCGCCGCCTGGGCCGAGGCGGCGGGCGTGGAGATGCGGACGGGAGTGGAAGTCGCGGGTCCCGTCATCGAGTCGGGTGCGGTAAGGGGGGTCAGGTTGAGTGACGGCGAGACCCTTGGCGCATCGGTCACCGCGGACTGCACGGGTATACGCGGCGTGTTACGCAGCGGCACTCCTGAAGCATGGGGCCTGTGCGCGGCCCTCCACCCTTCCGATGTCGTCCTGGCGAGGCGCGAGACCAGGGCTGTCGACGCCGAGGCGGCGGCGAAGGACATGGCGCGAAACGAGTTCCGGGACGGGGACAGGTACGACCGGGTTGGATCCCAGGGGGTCTACTCGGTAGAGACCGTGTTCCTTGACCTGAAAAAGAAGTTCGTAGACATATTGATAGGGGTAAAACCAGGCTCGGGGCCGTCGCCCGAGGAAAGGTTCGAGGAGATTCTGTCACGGCGGCCTTACATAGGGGAGAGACTGTTTGGGGATGGAGCGGCCATACCGATCAGGAGGCCTCTGGACACTTTCGCGGCGGACGGTCTTCTGGTAGTGGGGGACAGCGCGTGCCAGGTCATACCCGCCCACGGCTCGGGTACGGCCTCGGCGATGATAGCAGCCGGCATGGCGTCGGTGGTGGTGCTCCGCGCGATCGAGACCGGCAGGGCAGACAGGCGCGCCCTCTGGGGATACTGTTACGCGTTTCAGAGTACGCGAGGGGCTCTTCTGGCGTACTATGATGTTATAAGGGAGCACACGTCGACGCTGACCGTCGAGGATCTGGACGCGATGATCGGCGCGGGCATGGTGACCGGCGGCGACGTGTACAGCGGGCTGGTGCCCGAGGTCCCCGGGATACGGGCCGTCGATGTCCTCGCAAGGGCGAAACCGCCGATGGCGCCCCCACGACTTCTCGCGGGCGTCGCCCGGGCGGGGCTCAAGGCTCAACTCACCCTGCGACATTACATGGACTACCCGCCTCTGGACGCGCCAGGCGCGCTGGAGCGCTGGTCGGCGTCGATGCCGGGCGGCATGAAGCGGTGAGGGACGCGCTCAGGCGGACTCTCCTTTGGCACGACGCAAACGTTTCCGCCTGCTCGCGCCGGTGAGCTCCTCGGACATCATGAGGTAACCGCCGAGGGCGCACAGACCCCCTGCGACGCTCCCTCCGAGTACCATGAAAAGCCCGTTGCCGGGGCCTACTATGCCGTGGCGGGAGAACAGGTAGATGAGCTCGTAGACGCATAACGCCATCACCAGGAGGTCCGCCGCCAGAGAGATGCCGTAGGCCGGAGCGCTCTTGAGGAGCGCACCCAGTATGAAGCCGATCGCCATGAGGACGCCGAGCGCCATGGTTATCCTGCCGTCTCCGCCCGTGATTACCCCGAACCTCCAGCCCGACCGGCTGAACAGGCCCAGAACACGGTCAGACCTCCACGTCAGCTCGCTTCCGGCGACTATCAGGCTGCAGCCGAACACCAGCCCCAGAAGGCTGATGACACTCGAGCCTATCGTCAATCTGCGGGCGTCGCCCCCTTCGGCGACGTCGCGTTTGTCTTTTCGCATCGCACCTCGCTCGACCGAATAGATCCCTAAAAAGAGTGTACATCATCGGCGGCCGGTCAGGAAAAGGGAGCGGCCCGCGACATGCGCGACCGCCGCGCAGGCGGGACAACGAGCTGTGGTGAAGTAGTATACTTCTGGTTAGTCTGTCGTCGGACCCGGACGAAAAGGCGGTACCCATGTCGTACTTCACCAAGTACAAGCTGATCTGCGACCCCGGGCTGTCCATGTCGAATTTCTGGGACAAGGCCGCCCGCACCTACGGCGACCGGACGATGGGCTTTCTGGACGAGCCCCTCGACTACGGGTTCATGCGCGCGGACCGGCTGACCTACACCGAGACGCTCGGGTTCGTCAACAGGCTGGCCAATTGCCTCGCGGACCTGGGGGTATCGCGCTCCGACAGGGTTGTAATATCGATGGGGAACAGGATAGAGCTGCTTCTTCTCTGTTACGCCTGCTTCAAGATCGGCGCGATAGCCGTTCCGCTCAACTACATGCTCAAGGGCTCGGAGATACGCTATATCGCCGGCAACTGCGGGGCCGGAACGCTTATAACCGACAGGGACGTTTTCGACACGAACATCAAGGACTTCGAGAGTGTCCCCGGGGTCAAGACCTGGGTCATGGCCGGCTCCAGGGAGGGGAGCATCGGCGGTTTCGTATCGCTCGATGAAATGCTCGAGGCGGCTTCCCCGAAGCGCGAGGCGGAGCCTCTGCACAGGGACGCGACCGCCGCCATCTTCTACACGTCAGGCACCACAGGGTACCCAAAGGGCGCCATGATGACCAATCACAACCTCCTCACGACGCAAAGGATAACCGCCGCAGTCCTGCCGGTGTCCTCGAGCGACCTCGGCCTCTCCGCCCTCCCCAGCGCCCACCTGATGGGTTTCTGCGTGGCGCTGCTCTGCTATCTCATCGGGTCACCCGGATACTTCATGAAATATTTCCACCCGGTGAAGACGCTGGAGCTCATACAGGACCTCGGGGTCACCGTATTCGTAGGGGTACCGGCGATGTACTCGATGCTCCTTCACAGCAGGCCCGGGGACTACGACCTGTCGTCCGTCAGGTTGTGGGCCTCCGGCGCCGACGCGATGCCGGTCGAGCAGATAAAGCGTTTCATGGAGTTCGGAGGCATGTTCTTCGAGGCTTACGGGCAGGTCGAGACGAGCCCGATCACGTCGATAAAGCTGTCCACCAGGTGGAAGTCTTTCGAGCATGGCTGCGTGGGAGTGCCGGTGCCGCCCGTGAGAACGAGAGTGTGGGACGAGGAATGCAAGCCGGTCCCCCGCGGTGAGGCCGGAGAACTCGTCGTCCGCGGGCCGAACATCACCAAGGGATACTGGGACGACTCAGAGAAAAATGAAGAAGCCTTCCGGGGAGGCTGGTTTCACACGGGTGACATGGCCCGGAAGGGTAAATACGGTCTGCTCTACTTCGTGGACCGCAAGAAGGACGTGGTGAAGGCGGGGGGCTACTCCGTGTTCTCGAAGGAGGTGGAGGAGGAGATGCGCAACCATCCGAAGGTCGACGACGTGGCGGTGGTGGGCATTCCACATCCCACGAAGGTCGAGATCGTGGCGGCTGTATGTACGCCCCGGGCGGGGGAGGAGCTGAGCGCGGAGGAGGTACTCTCATGGTGCCGCGAGAACATTGCGGAGTACAAGGCCCCCCGCTACGTGGAAGTCCGCGACGAGATGCCCTACGGGATGACGCTGAAGGTGCTCAAGCGCGTGCTCCGGGACGAGCTCGCGGGTAAGATAGACGTGACCGTACTGTAGAAAGGGGCGGGTTGACAAGTGAA
>CAZAIS010000056.1:0-9914 GCA_964485255.1 uncultured Acidimicrobiales bacterium
GAATGTCGCAGATCGCCGACGGCTCCGAGATCGAATCCATCGTCGACGAGGTCATCGCCGATAACCCCGACGCCGCGAACGACCTGCGCGAGGGCAAGGAGCAGGCACTCAAGTTCCTGATGGGTCAGGTCATGAAGAAGTCGCGGGGCAAAGCCAACCCCGAAATGGCCTCCAACCTCCTGCGCGACAAGCTTACCTCGAGTTAGCCCGAGGTCCTTGCCCTACTCGCTGTTGCCGGGGAGTGGGACGCATGCCTGCTCTGCGAGATCGCCGAGCCCGTTGGCTTTGATCATGGATTGTGAGACCGTGTAGAGGCTGTCGCCGATCCAGAGGCTCCGGGTGATGTCGCTGGACGACCAGCCCTCCCGTCCGCCGTCGTTTATCTCTCCGGCCTTGTTGCCGTGCGTAATACGGCCCTTGAGCCGGATGCCTCCGTCCAGCGAAACGTCGTAGACGTAGGCGCCCTGGAAGGTGTAATCCCCGTAATCGTACGACTTGTGCTCGGGGGACGATTTCTGCTCCTCGGTCAGCTCGGCGAGGTTGACGGGCAGCACCATCAGGTTTTTCGCCCGGTCGAACAGGAATGCCTTGTGGTCGCTCAGGGCGACCGAGTCGGTGCCCCTGTCACCGATAACGACCTTGTGCATCTCCCTGGGGTTCGCGACGTCGGTCACGTCGAAAACAGCAACCTTCATGCCTTGGTACCACGCGAAGTCGCCCCTTTCCTCGGGGCCTGCCTCGACGGTGTCCTTGCCTATCCCTATGACGTGGTCGGCGTCGTAGGGGTGCAGGTAATCCGAGTAGCCGGGGACCTTCAGCGCGCCCAGCGCCCTGGGGTCGGCCGGGTCCGCCATGTCGAGGACAAAGAACGGGTCGGTCTTCTTGAAGGTGACGAGGTAGGCCCGGTCGCCCATGAACCGCGCCGAGTAGATGCTCTCGCCGGGGGCCAGGCCCTCGAGCTTCCCGGTAATTCTCATCGCCGGATCGAGCACGTAGACATTGTTCGTGGTGCTCGAACCTTCACGGCTCACCCGCCCCCGCGTTGTTGCGATGCGGAAGTTCCCTTTTGACTCATCCATCGAGAACTGGTTCAGGATGGTGCCCGGCACGACGGCGGATGCGAGGAAATCGGTCTTCGGCCCGTCGAACTTGAACTTGTAGACGGTTGTCTGCTCCTGATCGTCGCCCACGGAGCCCGGGTCCATGCTCCGGTAGTACCGGTACTCGCTGCTCGCAAGGTACAAATTGGACATGGAGGCGTAGACGTTGTCCGAGTAGCCCGCTATCAACCTCTTGTTCAGGCTCTCGGCGCCGCCGTCGACCGGGAACGAGACGACGGACAGGAAAGACGTGAAATGCCCGGGGTCGACCACCTGGACGTCGCCGTAACCGGCGGCCGCGCGGAAAAGGCCCGGGGAGGCGCCGCCTGCCGTGTCGCGGTACTTGGGGATGAGGTCCTCGGCCGACGGGTTGTTCTCGTCGTACAGGATCCGGTACGGGTAAGTCGTGCAGACCACGTGGACGTCGCCTTTTATCATGCGGGAGGTCGAATAGTCCCCTTCGTACTCTATCTCCCGGATCTTCCTTGGCGCCGACCGGTCGGTGATGTCGTAAACATGCGCGAAAGTGAGGCCCCCCCTCGGGAGAACCGACGCGCTTTCCGCCCCGCCGCCCGGCGCCTCGTGGCAAGAGGTACCGATAACGACGAGCCTGTCACCGCTCACGAAGAGCTCCCCGGGGCTCGACTTGGCCGGAAGGTCGATCCTGGATGCAACCCCGGCCGCCTCCGGCGGCCACGCGGCGACGATGAACACTGAATTACCGGATACGGCGTAAACGTACCTGCCGTCGTTCTTCACGATATCGGCTTCGTCCACTCCTTCGACCTGGACGTTCGTGGTGGAATGTTCGGCGGATTCCTCGGAAGCTGCTCCGGTTGCCGGACTGAGGAGGTTGTAAACGGCGCCGTCTTTGCTCATGCGGGTTTGAGGCTCGAGCCCGGACTTGTAGGCTCTCACCATGGCCGCGCCGGAGTCGAACCTGCCCAGGGATACGGGCGAGCCGCCTCTTCCGGCGCCGGTGGTCCCGATGGAATAGTAGACGCCGAGACCGACCCCGCACGCAAGCATCACCGCGAGTATCGCGGCCAGCGCGACGGTTACCTGTTTTCTCACTGACGCCACCCCCTGCAGCGCGGGTTTCCCGGCCACGGCTACCGGCCACTTAGACGCCCACGGAACGGCCCGAGTTCACCACGCTGAGAGAAACAAAAAAGGCGGACCGCGGGGCCCGCCTTTTCGATTACGGCTCGAGAATCAGCCTTCTTCGCCGGAAACCAGTTCCTTGTATTCCGCGGCGGTCAGGAGGTTCTCCATCTCGGAGGGGTCCTTCGCTTCTACGATGGCGATCCATCCCTTGCCGTAGGGGTCCTCGTTGATGATCTCGGGGGCGTCCTGCACCTCGGCGTTCACTTCCTTGATGGTGCCGGTCAGCGGCGCGTAGAGGTCGGAGACGGACTTTCGTGATTCGATCTCGCCGAAGGCCTCGCCGGCCTCGACGTCCGCTCCCGGCTCCGGTATCTCTATGAACACGATCTCTCCGAGCTGGTCCTGAGCGTAGAAGGATACGCCTATGGTGCCGTCATCCCGCACCCACATGTGTTCCTTGTGATACTTCAGGTCCTCCGGGAAGTTCTCCATTGCCATCCCCTCCTTGTAGTCTGACGAGAATATATCAAATGGCAATTGCGAATTCAATTGATTATACGTGCACCGAAGTCCCGGCTGCGGGCGCGGGTTTCCCCACCTGTATAATGGCTTCATGGGTGAGACGAAAGTCGAGCAGCGAGTCGACCGGGTAAAGAGTTATGTCAAGGAGAAAAGAGGCTGGCGTCCGGCGCGCCGGACTGTCGTATACCTCTCGGTGATGCTCGTCGCGCTGCTTCTCGCGGCTTTCCTGCTGCCGAGGTTGCTTCCGGGGAACATCACCGAGTCAGAGGCTCTACTGGGCAGGGGCGGGGGCCTGGACGTCGTACCGCTGGGCGGCGCCCCGGCGCGCAGGTTCGTGGATCCGCCGCCGCCCGGGCAGGGATATTCCTGCTGGGCGCTCTCCGGGAGCAGGGAGGAAGTGCTCCTTGGTTTCTTCGAGACATCGGGCGGCCAGGTCGGCAAGGTAAGCGTCCAGAGCAGGAGCGCTTACAGCGGGCGGCTCCTGGTCGAGTGGCCTCTCGAGCCGCAAGGGGACGATCCGAGGATCCGGCAACTCGGTTTCCTGCCAAGGCACAACCAGGTGTGGTACCTGGCGGACGGACGGATATGGATGATAGACATCAAGAGCAGCAGGATCCTTCAGTTGCCGTTTCGCGGTCCCGAGGGAAAGGGCAGTATAGAAGCTCCTGAAGACGTGAGCCGGGCGGCTTTTTCGCCCCTTACCGGCCGGCTGGCCTACCTGGAGGATGGACGCCTCAACCTCGTCACGGGCCTCGCCTCGAGCCGGGAACAGGATCACCTGGAATCCGAGACCGTCCTGGCGCCAGGGATCACCCCGGACGCGCGCGGCCGCCCGGTGGACGGGACCGTGGAGGATTTCACCTGGATCGACGACGAGCGCCTGGCCGTAATCATCCGGCACACGGGTGACCGGCGGCCTGTGACACCCGTGTACGCGATCGACGTTGGGGGCCCAAGCCCCGTTATCGAGATGGAGGTGGGGGCGCCCGAGGGCGGGTTCTTCACGGCGATCGACCACGCGCCATCGGGGGGCGGCTACGCCATCCTGTTCTCGCGAGGGGAGCCGGATTCGAGCGGAAGCGCGACGAGGGATTCGATTCGGGTATTCGACGAGTCCGGAAGGGTCACGGGGAACATCGGGCTGCCCGGCGCCGGCTGGCGTTCTCCGCTGGAATGGGGGCCGTAGAGACCGCCGCCCGGTGTTTTACGCCCGGCCCGCCAACTTTTCAAACATGAGCAAAAGCAATAGAATGGGCATCGAGAGTTCCCCACCGGGGCTTCGTGCCTTAGGGGGGAATAGCCATATATTGGAGGAAAAAAGGCGTGGGAAAGACGATTTCTGAGAAAATACTGTCCGCGCACTCGGGCAGGGACGCGCGCGCGGGGGACATCGTCGTAGCCGAGCTGGATTTCGTCATGGCCCAGGACGGAACGGCTCCACTGGCCATAAGGGCCTTCGAGGGGATGGGTGGCGACCGGGCGGCCATGGCGCATCGGGCCGCGTTTTGCATCGATCACATCGCCCCGAGTCCCCTGCGCTCGATATCCGAGTTGCACACGATCATGCGGGAGTTCGCCGACGAGTACGAACTTGAGCTGAACGATGTGGGAGAGGGCGTATGCCACCAGGTGATGCTGGACAAGGCGCACGCTCTGCCCGGAAGCCTGGTTATCGGCGCCGATTCGCATACGTGCACCTACGGTGCGGTTAACGCGTTTTCAACGGGCGTGGGTTCCACGGATCTTGCCGCGGGGCTTCTCTCGGGCTCACTGTGGTTCCGGGTGCCCGAGACGATAAAAATCACGGTTTCGGGGTCTCTCCCCACCGGGGTCTACTCCAAGGACGTCGCGTTGATGATGGTGGGTGACATAACCGCAGACGGCGCCACCTACATGGCGCTCGAGGTCGGCGGCCCGACGATTTCCGATATGAGTCTCGATGCCAGGCTGACGATAAGCAACCTCGCGGTGGAGATGGGCGCGAAGGCGGGCCTGATGAAAGCCGACGACAAAACGCTGGCGTTCCTCGAGGGCAGGACAAGCGACACTTTCGAGGCCGTATCCCCCGATCCTGACGCCTCCTACGCGGAGGAAAGGGAATACGACGTGAGCCGCCTCGGCCCTCGCGTCGCCATGCCGCACACGGTCGATAACGTATGTCCGGTCGAAGAGGTCGAAGGAACCACGATCGCGCAGGGGCTCATCGGGACCTGCACCAACGGAAGGCTGGACGACCTGCGCGCGGCGGCCGCCGTAGTGAAGGGCCGGAAGGTGGCGAAGGGCGTGCGGATGATCGTCGCTCCCGCGTCCCGCGAGGTGCTGCTCGGGGCGCTCCGGGAGGGGCTCGTCGAGGTGTTCGCGGAGGCCGGGGCGTCGGTGATGCCCCCCGGCTGCGCTTCCTGTGTCGGCACCCACCAGGGCATTCCGTCGGACGGGGAGAACGTGATATCGACCGCCAACAGGAATTTCAGGGGACGAATGGGCAACCCCGAGGCGTTCATATACCTGGCGTCTCCCGCGACGGTCGCGGCAAGCTGCCTCGAGGGACGGATTGCGGACCCCAGGGGGCTGCTGTGAGCGCCCGGTCCCGGCCGGATTCGCTTGCCGAAAGGGACGCCGGACACGACAGGATGGAGCGATGAAAGGCAAAGCGCACAGGTTCGGAGACGACGTCAATACGGATTACATAATATCGGGCCGCCACAAGTTCAAGACGCTCGACATGAACGAGCTGGCCTGCCATGTCATGGAGGACCTGGACCCCCATTTCGTCAAGCGCATGAGGAAAGGGGACTTCATAGTGGCGGGCGGCAACTTCGGGTGCGGGTCGTCGCGGGAGCAGGCGCCGCTTGCCCTGAAGTGCGCGGGCGTGTCGGCAGTGCTGGCCAAGTCGTTCGCGCGCATCTACTTCCGTAACTCGATAAACAACGGCCTGCCCGCCCTGGTCTGCGATACCGACGGCATCGAGGACGGCGACGATCTCGAGATAGACCTCGCAAGAGGCGTCATCAGCAACAAGACCAAAGGCACGGCGATCGAGTCACACCCCCTGCCGCGTGTTATGCTTGACATACTGTCCGAGGGCGGCCTTGTCGAGTACATGATGAAGCACGGCCGGCTGGCCCTGGATTAGGCGCGGCGTTCCCTGGAGAAAGGCTGAAATGGCTAAAAAGCGAGTGACACTCATACCCGGAGACGGGGTCGGGCCCTCCCTGGTGGAGGCGGCCCTGAAGGTGATGGACGCCGCCGGAGCACAGATAGACTGGGATCGCCAGGAGGCAGGGGCCGACGTGATGGAGAAGTACGGAACACCGCTCCCCGAGGCGGTTCTCGAGAACATACGGGAGAACCGCGTGGCCTACAAGGGACCCATCACGACCCCGGTGGGAAGCGGGTTCCGCAGCGTCAACGTGGCGTTGCGCAAGGAGCTGGACCTGTACGCCTGCGTGCGACCGGCGTTCTACATCAAGGGAGTCAGGACTCCGTACACGGACATAGATCTCGTCGTGATCCGTGAGAACATGGAAGACCTCTACGCCGGCATCGAGCACATGGTTACGCCCGACGTGGCCGAGAGCATCAAGGTGATCACGCGCGCAGGCTCGGAGAGGATAATCAGGTTCGCCTTCGAGTACGTCCGGCGAAACAACCGTAAGAAGCTGACCATCGTGCACAAGGCCAACATCATGAAGATGACCGACGGCCTGTTCCTGGATACGGGCCGGAAGCTCGCCAGGGAATACCCCGACGTCGAGTTCGAGGAGCGCATAGTGGACAACATGTGCATGCAACTGGTCCAGAAGCCGCACATCTACGACGTCATGGTGATGGCCAACCTCTACGGCGACATCCTCAGCGACCTGTGCGCGGGTCTCATCGGCGGTCTCGGCATCGCCCCGAGCTCGAACCTGGGCGACGGGGAGCTGGCGGTATTCGAGCCCGCCCACGGCAGCGCGCCCAAGTACACGGGGCTGGACAAGGTGGACCCGACGGCCCAGATTCTCTCCGGTTACCTGATGCTGAAGCACATAGGGCAGGATGACGTCGCACGGCGCGTGCTGGACGGGGTGTCAAAGGTGATATCGGAGGGTAAGACCGTAACCTACGATATCGGAGGCGAAGCCGGAACGAGCGAGATGACCGCCGCTATCGTCAGCGCGATAGAAGGCTTTTAGGGAGCGCGCCACGACCGGATGTGTACCGGTGGGAAAACCGAGAACGCGGGTGATAGAGATGCGCAGCGACATAATCAAGAGGGGTCGCGAGAAAGCGGGCCATCGCTCGCTTCTTCGCGCTCTGGGCCTCTCCGATGAAGAGATCTCACGGCCATTGATCGGGGTCGCAGGGTCGGCGAACCAGCTCGTACCCGGCCACGTGCACCTTGACGCCGTGAACGAGGCCGCCTGCGAGGGCGTAAGAGCGGGCGGGGGAACGCCCCTGCTCTTTAATACGGTCGGCGTTTGCGACGGCCTGGCGATGGGGCACGAGGGGATGAAGTTCTCCCTGCCCTCGCGCGAGATCATCAGCTACTCGGTGGAGATAATGGTGCGGGCGCACGCTCTCGACGGGGTGTTGATCGTACCGAACTGCGACAAGATCATCCCGGGCATGCTCATGGCTGTCGCCCGCGTGAACGTTCCCGCGGCGATGGTGTCGGGGGGCCCGATGATGGCCGGGAAGCACGGGGACATGAAGCTGGACCTCATCAAGGTGATGGAGGCCGCGGCGAGCGATAAGGTGAGCGAGGAAGAGCTGGAGGTCTACGAGAGACGCGGCTGCCCGGGGCCGGGATGCTGCTCGGGCCTGTTCACGGCGAACAGCATGAACTGCCTCTCCGAAGCACTGGGAATCGCGCTTCCCGGCAACGGTACCGTGCCCGCTGTTGACCCGGACAGGCTAACCCTGGCGAGACAGACGGGCGAAGCCGTCGTGCGGCTGGTCGAGGCAGGCACCACTCCTGACTCGATACTCACCCCAGGGGCCTTCGATAACGCGCTCGCACTGGACATGGCGATCGGCGGCTCCACCAACTCGCTCCTTCACCTGCCGGCGATCGCGTGGGAGCTCGGCCATAACTTCGACATGGAGCAAGTGGACCGGATATGTTCGACCACGCCGAACCTTTGCAGGATAGCCCCCTCGGGCGAACACCACATGGAGGACCTCCACGCCGCGGGGGGGATCGCGGCGGTGCTTGGCGAGCTGGACGAGGCGGGTGTGGTTGACCTCGACCTGCCGACCGTCACCGGCCGCACCCTCAGAGAAAACATTAACGGGCGTAGAAGCCTCGACAGGGAAGTGATCAGGACCGCCGAAAACCCATACTCGAAGAGCGGAGGCCTTGCGGTGCTTCGCGGCAACCTCGCGCCGGAGGGCGCGGTGGTAAAGGAAGCAGCGGTCGGGGAAAAGATGCGCAGGCACAGCGGTCCGGCCCGGGCCTTCGACGGAGAAGAAGCGGGCATCGCGGCCATACGTTCCGGGAAGATCAGGCCGGGCGACGTCGTAATCATCAGGTATGAAGGGCCGCGGGGCGGGCCGGGGATGAGAGAGATGTTGATGCCGACGGCGACGATCGCCGGGATGGGCCTGGGCAGCAAGGTCAGCCTGATCACCGACGGCCGGTTCTCGGGTGGGACCCGGGGCGGGGCGATCGGGCACGTCTCCCCCGAGGCCGCGGCCGGGGGTCCGATCGCGCTGGTGAGGGACGGTGACACCGTCGAAGTCGACATCGACGCGCGGAGGATCGAGTTGCTGGTGGATTCGGAAGAACTCGACCGCAGGCGCGAGGGCTGGAATCACCCTGTCCCCGGCGCGACGAAGGGTGTCCTCGGGGTTTATGAGGCGATGGTGGGAAGCGCCTCGGGGGGAGCCGTCGTCGGGCCCGGGAACCTCGAGCATCACGGAGGTCGATGACGTGAAGATGAGCGGTGCCGAGGCTCTCTTGAAGAGCCTCGAGAAAGAGGGCGTGGAAGTCATCTTCGGGTACCCCGGCGGGCAGATAATGCCTACCTACGACGTGTTGCTCGATGCCCGGGTAAGGCACGTGCTCACGCGGCACGAGCAGGGGGCGGCGCACGCGGCGGACGGCTACGCGCGGGCCACCGGCAAGGTGGGGGTCTGCATGTCGACAAGCGGGCCGGGCGCCACCAACCTGGTAACGGGCATCGCCACGGCCAACATGGATTCCGTGCCCCTGGTCGCGATATCCGGGCAGGTCGGCACGCACGTAATCGGGACGGACGCCTTCCAGGAGGCCGACACGACGGGGATAACCCTGCCGGTAGTGAAGCACAACTACCTGATCAAGGACGCGAGGGACATAGCCGTGACGGTCCAGGAGGCTTTCCTGATAGCGTCGACCGGGCGGCCCGGCGCCGTGGTCATCGACTTCCCGTCCGACGTTCAGCGCACGGTGTTCGATTTCAAGTACCCGGAGAAGCGCTCGGGCTTGCCGGGATACAAGCCGACAACCAAGGGTCACGCCAGGCAGATCAAGGAGGCCGCGAGGCTCGTCTCGACCGCCAGGAGGCCGGTGGTCTACGCCGGAGGCGGGGTGATAAGCTCCGGCGCGGCGCCCGAGCTTGGCGATCTGGCGCACAAGCTCAAATTGCCGGTGACCACAACGCTCATGGCCAAGGGCGCGTTTCCCGAGACGGACGATCTCTCGCTGGGGATGCTGGGGATGCACGGCACCTCCTACGCCAATTACGTGATGATGAAAACGGACCTGATAATCGCGATCGGCGCGCGGTTCGACGACCGGATAACGGGAAGGCTGGACACCTTCGCGCCACACGCCGGGATTATCCACATAGACGTCGATCCTGCGGAGATAGGCAAGAACGTACAGGCCACCGTGCCGATAGTTGGAGACGCCAGGGCGGTCTTGAAGGAGTTGCTGGGCTACCTCGACAAGAAGGCGAAAGAGGAGGCGTTTCCGGACCTCGAGGCGTGGCACGATCAGATAAGGAAATGGAAGAAGGAATACCCCATCGTGGTGCCGTCGGGGGACGGCCTGAAGCCCCAGTTCGTGGTCGAGGAAATATACCGGATAACCAAGGGCAAGGCCACGGTGGTTACAGACGTAGGTCAGCACCAGATGTGGGCCGCGCAGTTCTACAAGTCCACGATGCCCAGGCAGTTCCTTTCCTCGGGAGGGCTGGGAACGATGGGCTTCGCGCTTCC
>CAZAIS010000057.1:0-9785 GCA_964485255.1 uncultured Acidimicrobiales bacterium
CCTTGCACCATTCGAGCAGCTCTTCCTCCGTGACGCTCTGCCCGTCCTTGAGCTGGACGAAGGCCACCGGCACTTCCCCCTTGGTGGGATGCGGCGCGCCGACGAGCGCGACCTCGAAGACGGAGGGGTGGGAAAGGATCTCCTCCTCGACCTCGCGCGAGAAGACAGAGTAACCGCCCGCTTTCACCACGTCCTTCTCGCGGTCGACAAAGTGCAGGTAACCGAGCCGGTCGCGGTACCCGATGTCGCCGGTGTGGAACCAGCCGTGCTCGAAAGCACGGGCCGTGCGCTCCTCGTCACCCCAGTAGCCTTTCATGACGTTCGGCCCACGCACCACGAACTCGCCAACCTTCCCGCGGCCCACCTTCCGGCCGTCCCCGTCCATCACCCTGACCTTCACTCCCGGTATCGGAATGCCGACCGTGCCCTCCCGCCGCAAGAGCGGGGGGTTGACCGACAGGATAGGGGAGGTCTCGACGAGGCCGTATCCCTCGATGAAGGTCCCCCCGAGATTCTCGAGCTTCTCGATTTGCCCTGCCGGCATCGCGTCGGCCCCCGACAGCCAGTACCTCATGCTGGAAAGGTCGTGTTCCTCCGGCTGGAACAGCAGAAGGAGGTTGTACATCGCCGGTACACCCAGAAAGAGCGTAGCCTTTCGCTCCTCGATGCTCTCAAGTGCCTTCCCCGGGTCGAAGTATCGCATCAGTTGGCCCGAGGCGCCGCAGTAGAAACCCCCGATAATGCTCGTGGTGAACCCGAAGATGTGGGCGAGCGGGAGCGCCGCGATGCAGAAATCCTTCGGTCCAAGGCGCAGCATTCTGGTGGAGAGGGTGACGGTGGACAGCAGGTTGCGACTGGTGAGCATCGCCCCCTTGGGAAACCCCGTCGTACCCGACGTATAGAAGATCGCGGCCGGGGAATCCCCGAGCGCCACCGGATCCACTTCCACACCGGAATAGCCGTCTGTCAGCGCGTCTATCGAGTGGAATCCGTCGGGCACTGACCTGGCGGGACCTATCATTATCCAGTGTTCGATATCGGGGATGTTTTCCTTGTCGCGTATGTTCGCACGGAAGAGCTCTGGCTCGGTGACGAGTACCTTCGCCCTGCAATCGGAGATGGAGCGTGTCAGCTCCTCGGCCTTCAGCATGTAGTTGAAGGGAACGGTGATGGCGCCGATGCGCGCCGCCGCCATGAAAATGAGCCCGAGCTCTGGCATATTGGTGAGGACGACCGCGACGCGATCGCCGCGACGCACCCCCAGTTCGTCTCTCATAACGGCCGCGATGGTGTTGGTTACACGCAGTGCGTCCTCGAACGTCGACGAGGTCGCGCCTTCCTCGAGGCCGAGGTTACGGTATTCCATCGGCGTATCGAAGTGAACGAAAGGCTTGTCCGCGAATTTACGCGCGGCGCGATCGACTATGTTGGCTACGTTCAGCGAGGGCGCCATTCGACCTCCTTCCTCGGGGGTGGTTGTTCTCGCGTGGGGTCCAGTATCCCGGCGCGCGCGATTCGTCTGCCGCGGCAGGCGACCGGCAACCCTCAGCTCACGAGGGAACTGAGCTCGATAGCCAGAGGCATGTTGCCGTCAATCTTGAGCCCGCCGCCCATGAATGCTGTTACGCCGGAGACCGCCCCGCTGCTGATGGAAACCCAGGTGTCGAGAGAGCACCTGAAGACCGCCTTAGGCTCGGCTTTTTCGTTGAATGTGACGCTGAGGCCCACGGGAGAGCCGTCAGGCACGGAGAGGTCCAGCACCAGGGTGCCCTTGATGTCCTTCAGCTTTTCGAAGCGGGCGCGGTTGGCTACCTTGTTGACGTCGATGAAGATATCGATCGCGCCCCCCAGCTTGCCGGTAACCGCCTGGCGCCAGGTGTCCTCGTCCATGTCGAGTGCGAGGAGCGCCTCCCGGGCCGGTCCTTCGACTACCTCGAGCTCTCTCGCGTTTTTGATCACCAGGCTGAAGGTTTTCGTCCCGGCGTCACCGGCGATGTTGAATACCAGCGTCGCGACCGTGCCCTCCATGTCGGAAACGCTGGCGCCCTTGAGCTGTTCCGCGAAGATCGCGGGAACGTGGTCGCTGAAATACTCCTCCACGGTGACGTCGTCTTTGACCTCGTGCATGGTACCCCTCCTCGTGCCCGAAACAACTAGACTGACGTGTCAGTCTAGTCTAGTATTTTGTCATTGTCCAGTCATTCAGGAGGCTTTGGTCGATCCGCCGGTCGCAACTGTGCGCTATGCAATTGGCGGAGGGGACCCGAACACTCGAGGCGACATAGGCTCCATGGAGTGAGAGGGCCTCAGGGAAAGGCGGCCGGCCGGCAGACTGTCGATTCGCGACGCCTCGAGGCGTTACCGCGGCAGGCTGTTATCATGGTATGGCCGGACGCGAGGCCGGAAGCCGGGATCATGAACGATTGGAGGAGGCATGGGCCGGAAAAGACAGGTTATGCCCCCCGAGAAGAGGAGGGAAGAGCTATTGAAGGCGGCCGCGGCGGCCATTTCCGAGAAGGGGTACAGGAACGCCTCCATCTCGGACATCGTCGAGCGCGCCGATGTCGCCCGGGGGACTTTCTACCATTACTTCGGTTCCAAGAAGGATGTCTTCCTCGCGCTCATCGAGCTTTACTTCAACGACTTCGCCGGGATACTGAAGGAGAATCACGACCGGCTTCTCGGCGCGCTCGATCGTGGCGAGGGAATCCCTTCGGCGTGGCGCGAGAACGCTCTTTCAATACTCCGATTCCACAGCGATAACCCGGAGCTCACCGCGCTGGTCTACCGCGAGGCGATGGGGCTCGACGAGAACTTTACTGTCAAGGTGCAGGAGCTCTCAATGCTGGCCCGGGACTGGATGGTGGAGGAGTTCAGGATGCTCGCGCAACGCGGGCTCATGGTCCCGTGTGACGTGGAGCTGGTCACGACTATCGTGAACGGGGCTATGATCAACATCATAATGGAGTATATTCTCCAGGACAGGAACACGGATCTCGGATACCTGGCCGATGGCCTGGTGCGTAACCAGTTGCGGGCTCTTTCGCGCGGGGAGGCCCAAGACGGTGAAGTGGCGCGTGGAGAAAACCGCCCTCTCGCGAAAAAGACGCCGGGGGATTCCCGGGGAGCCTGAGCCTTCCCGAGGGTTGTCAGGCCGTTCGGGCAGGTCGCGGTTTTTTTGAGGAGAGGGAGGCGCAGATGGAACTGAACGGCAGGATCGTGCTGGTGACCGGAGCGGCTCGCGGCATGGGCAGAATGGAGGCGCTGAGTTTCGCGAGGGCGGGATCCCGGGTTATAGTCACCGATGTCGACGAGGCGGCGCTCTCGGAGACGGTGCGGGAAATGAAGGACATCGGGCATCACGTCCACTCCTACATGGTGGACGTATCCGACAGGGAGGCCTGCTTCGAGCTGGCACGGAAGGTGCGTGAAGAGGTCGGGGCGCTCGATGTCCTTGTCAACAACGCGGGCATCGTGGTGTGTGAAGAGGTCCTAAACCTGCAGGAGAGCGACCTCAGGCGCATGATGGACGTGAATTATTTCGGCATGGTCTGGATGATGCAGGCGTTCGTGCCGGCGATGGTCCTGCGCGGCTCGGGCCACGTGGTGAACATGTGCTCCTCGGCCGGAAAGGTCGGCGTGCCGAGGCTCGGCGGATACTGCGCGACCAAGTTCGCGGCGATCGGAGTAACCGACAGCATAAGGCCGGAGCTCCGCAAGAGCGGTGTCAATTTCACGATAGTCAACCCGGGGTACGTGAATACCGGGATGTTCGGCGGGTCAAAGGTCCCGCTCATAACCAGGTGGCAGAAGCCGGGGCGCGTCGCGGACGCGATCGTCAAGGCGGTCAGGGAGAACAAGGCGGAGATATGCGTTCCAAGCTTCGCCGTCCGGTTCGCCACCTTCTGGCGGGGGCTTTGCGTCCCGAAGTTCACCGACTGGATCAGTTGGCTGCTGGGCGCCCACAGGTCTTTCGGCACCTGGAAGAAAGACGAATCTCGGCCTTTTTAGGGCCTGCGAGCGAATCGACCGGCTCAACACCCGGCGGATCGATCGAGGAACACCGAATACTCGTAGAGCGAGGCGAGGGCCTTGACGGCAGGCTCCGGTGAGACGAAGACCGGGACAGAAGTGCCTGACAGGGCCCGCATCCTCCTGACGAAATCCTGGTGGCCGACCGCGCAGACGGCCAGCGGTTTGCCGGGATTTGCGGCCTTGATGGCGCCGATGTCGCCGAACCAGTTCTCTCCCGTGGAACCTTTTGCCGTTACGGCGCGGAATATTGCATAAGGGAGGACCGTGATCGCTAGGACCATGTCTATCGCGGGGTCTTCCAGGGCGGCCTTCAGGGCGACGGGAAACTGAGCCGACGGCCCCACGTCGATCGGGTTCCTGACGTTCATCCAGCCCGGAGAGCCCTCGAGAACGCGGCGGGCGGTATCGCGGGAGAGCTCGGGGACTTCCAGGCCGCGCGCAACGGCCGTGTCGGTGGCCATCACCCCCAGGCTGCCGCTGGAGGTAATAACCGCCAGGTGCCTGCCGGCCGGCGGGGGCTGCGTCGCGAAGACCCGCGCCATCTCGATGAGCTCCTCCAGGCTCTCCGCCCGCGCCGCGCCGAACTGGCGAAGGATTCCGCGGTAGACGTCGTCCTCGCCTGAAAGGCTGGCGGTATGTGAAAGGGTCGCCTCGCGGCCACGCGCGCTGCGGCCGGTCTTGAGGACTAGCACAGGCTTGATCCCGGCGAGCCTATGGAGCGATTGCCTCAGCTTCGAGCCGTCGGCCGTGCCCTCGATGTACATCATGATGACGGAGACGGAGGGGTCGTCGCAAAACAGGTCTAGCATGTCGCACTCGTCCACGTCAACGCGGTTTCCCAGCGTAACGGCCTTGGAGACATAGAGCTGATGCTCGTGAAGCATATCCAGCATTATGGCGCCGAAAACGCCGCTCTGGGCAATAATACCCGTCGAGCCCCGCTCCATGGCTTCATCGATTACCTCGATGGTGCTGAACCTGTTGGCGGTGTTGACGACACCGACACAGTTCGGTCCGATTACCCTGATTCCATGTCTCCGGGCGGCCTCGAGAGCGGCGTCCTGGAGCTTCCTTCCCTCCGGGCCGGTTTCGGCGAAACCGGCGCTCTCGATTATCGCGTGCCGTATCCCCCGCGAGCCGACCCGGTCGAGCACCTCCACGACCGAGGGCGCGGGCACTATTATCACCGCGAGGTCGACTTCGCCCGGTACGTCTTCTATCGAGCGGTGGAGTTTCATTCCGTGGAGCATCCCTCCCCTTGGGTTGACCAGGAAGAGGCGGTCGCCCCAGCCGTTGCGCTTCAGCACCAGGGGAATGCCGTACCCGAAACCGGGGCTGCCGCGCGCCCCGATTACGGCCACGCCGCGCGGCTCGAAAAACGTCATCAGTCCATCGGGCTTGCCCACCGCAAGGCCTCCATGTTCGGTTATTCCGGCGGTACGACCGTCGCGCACGGGGCCGGGGCCGGATCAGTCCTCGATTCGATCGGCTCCTTTTTGAGTCCGCGTGACGGGCGGACTCTTCAGCAGCGGCCGTAGCGCATGACTGCGCGGGATACCGCGGCGACGTTGGAGGGCTTCGCGTCCACGGGAATCGAGCACCCGCTGCTCAGGATGAAGCCGCCGTCCCGTCCCAAGTCAAGGATGAGCTGCCGGCAGTACTCGTCTATCTCGTCGGGCTCTCCTAGCTTGAGGAGCGTGGCGGGCACGTCGCCCATTACGCACATCCTGCCGGAGAGGAGGTCCTTGGCCACGCGCATGTCGCTCGAGCCGTCCAGGTTCATTATGCACCTCGAGCGCGGGAAATCAGTGAAATAGTGGAGGAAGGAGGTCCAGTCCCCGTCCAGGTGAAGCACAGACGTTATTCCCAGCCCGGCGTAGAACTCGACGAGCTCCCGCCACTCCGGGAGGGCCAGGTTTTCGAACTGGTCGGGGCTCATGAAAGCGGGGCCGGTACGGGCGCCGCCGAAGAAGACCCGCCGCACCCGGTTGACGGCCATCGGAACCAGTCCGGCGGCCTTGAAGCTGCCGATCAAAGCCCTGCCGGCCGCTTTTATCTCGTCCGGGTGGCGGTACATGTCCAGTGTGAAGTCCTTGAAACCGCGAAGGTGGACCGAAATGTATTCTATGGGCGTGAAGGTGAAGTTGGACGCCACCAGCGTCTCGATCCCGCGGGACCGCCAGCGGCGCACCGAGCGCGCTATGGCCAGGTTGTCGGAAGCCAGCCGGGCGCACTCGAGGGTGAGCCCCTTCGCCGTCCGGAGGTTTTCGTGCTCCAGCCTGAGCTTCTCCAGCAACCAGCGGACCACGCCGCGCTCGCCGATCTGCTCGTACTCCTCGTGGTACATGACCGATTTCTCGACGAACTGCCAAGGCTCGTCGCATCCGACGCCGTCAACCCCCGGGACGCGCGGAAGGTTGGGTGTGAGGAACCGCAGAAACCTCCCGAGGCCGGCATAGGACATGTTCTGCCCGTCGATCGGCCCCAGGTTCTTGAGGGTGTTCGCCAGGGCTTCGTCGGCCTTGTAGACGTCATAGAGCAGGTCGTGCTGGCTGATGCCGCCGTAGCGCGTGGCGAAGAGGTCGATTATCGGCACGTACGGAACGCGGTCCGGCTTCTCGAGCCGTATCGCCTGCTCGATCCTGTCCAAAGCTGGAAAAGTCAACCGGACCTCCTTGTCTCGCGGATCAGGTGAAAGACTACAGGGAATCGCCGTCTTTTTCTACAGGACCGCCCGCGGGCGGAAAGCGCCAGTGTGAGCCCCGGCTCCGGTCGCCCGCTCTCTTTGCCGCGGTCCACTTTGATAAAATCCCTGTGGACGGAAAACGATCGCTCGAAATTGCGAGGTGACAGATGGAATATGAAGAGATAATGGAGCGCAGGTCCAGGTTGATGGAGGACGATCTCCACCCGATACCCGACGAGGCACTGGAGAAGATAAAGGCCGAGTTCTATAAAACGCGCCGGAAATCCCTTGAGATTTTCGAGGAGATGCAGGGCTTCATTCCGGGCGGAGTCGAGCACAACCTGGCGACCAGCCACCCCTATCCCCTGGCGATGGACCGCGCCAAGGGTTACAGGATGTGGGACGTAGACGGCAACGAGTACATCGACTACCTGATGTGCGGCGCGCCCATAATGCTCGGGCACCATTACGATCCGCTCGACGAAGAGATAATCAAGATCATACGGGAGAAAGGCCCCGCTACCGGACTGACCTCGGAGTACGAACTGCTGGCGGCGAAGAAGATCGTCGACAACATGCCCGCCGTGGACGTGGTCCGCTTCCTGCAGTCGGGTACCGAGGCCGACATGGCAGCCCTCCGCATAGCGCGCGCGGTGACCGGACGACCGAAAGTAATCAAGGTCGAGGGCAGCTATCACGGCTGGTACGACCAGTACGTTTATTCACTGCACGTGCCCGGCACGGCAGGCCTTAACTCGCCCGGGATTCCCCCGGGGACTTTCGAGAACCTCATCGAGGTGAAGCCGAACGACTTCGACGCCCTGGAGAAAGCCTTCACGGAAAACAAGGACGATGTCGCCTGCATGGTGCTCGAGCCGGTGGGCGGAGAATCGGGCGTGCACCCGGTGCACCCGGACTGGAACAAGCGGTGCCGGGAGCTCTGCACCGAGTACGGCGCGCTGCTGGTCTTCGACGAGGTGGTAACCGGTTTCAGGCTGGACATGGGAGGCGCGCAGAAATACTTCGGGATAACGCCGGACCTGACCGTCCTGGGCAAGATCGTGGCCCACGGGTATCCCTCCGCGGGAGCCGTCGCGGGACGCCGTGAGATAATGGAGATCGTCGGCGCCGGCATGGGCCAGCGCCCTTACCTGGGCGGAACGCTGGCCGCCAACCCGGTATCCTGCGGCGCTTGTTATCACGCGATAAGGCTGATGGAGGAGAACGACGCGGTCGCAAGGGCGACGGCCTGCGCCGACCGCCTGACCGGCGAGTTGAACGGGCTGTTCGAGACCAGGCCGGACCTTCCGTTCTTCCTGTACAACTTCGGCCCGATCATCCAGTACGTGACGACCGGCTTTTTCTGGGTGGACATCACCGGCCCCAAGGCATTCGAGGTTATCACCCGAAGGAAGACGGCCGAGGACTACCAGATGGTGGCTTCACTGAACGGCCTGTCGTCGCTCGCGGGAACGCGCATGTATACCTGCATGCAGCACGACGACGAATCGCTCGAGAAGACGCTCAAGGTCTGGGAGATCATCCTCTCGATGATCCCCGTGAAATAGAAGGGCGGTCGATCAGGCGCCACCGGGTCCGCCTCCCGGTGGCGCTTTTCTCTTGGTCCCTCGCCGGCGGCCGCCCCCGCAGGCCGTCAGATTATCAACTCGTCCTCTACCTTCCACGCGGGGTCGACTATGCAGAGGAAGACGAGGTCCTGCTCGCCCGTGTTGGCTATCCACTGTTTGCTACCGGGAGGGATGTAAATCGTGTCCCCCGGCGATACTTCGGCCTCCTCGTCGTCGATGACCATGAGGCCCCGGCCCGCCAGGACATAGTAGACCTCGGACGTTTTCATCCGGTGCGGCAGGGACTCAAGACCAGGCTCCAGTATCGCGTGAGCCAGGCTGTACCTGGCTTCCACGTCGGAGACATGCGGGCTCAACAACTCGCGCAGCCGGACCTTGTCGTTCGCCAGTATCTCTTCGCATTCCTCGAACCTGCTGATGAACATTTGACCTCCCCGGTCTATTCTTTCAGGTCGCGGATCATCGTGAACCGCGTCTTGAACCGCTCCGGCTCACGCGGCGAGTGGGGAATACCAGCGGGCGTATGACAGCGAGGCCGCCGGGTACTGTTACGGGATTCCCCCCGATCGCGATCTCGGCGGATCCGCCAAGGACGTCCTCTAGCTTCGAATGGGCCATGTGCTCTCCCTGCCCTCCACCGGCGTCGAACGGGAGAACGCCCGCCGTACCGGCGCGGCATTCTATCACTTCGCGGCTTACCACGGACCTTCCTGGTAGGCGACCGGCGAACCCGGGTCCGGCAACGTTCCCCTCGTATCAGCCGTTCAGCCCACGGCGTTGAATCCGTTGATGGCCTACATCGTCGTCGAGAACCGATTGTACAGGGAGATTCTACATCGCGGCGAAGGGACGGTCACGTGATCTTGTCGGTAGGGTGGCGGAGGCCATTTCAAGGAAAAACAAGGGGCGAGGAGTGGCCGGATGCCGCGTCCTCGAGCGTTCACGCGGGTGGGACACCTGAGGAAGCCCGCAATGCTTGACCCGGGCTTCGAGTATATACTATAAACATATATACAATGATCGCACACTGAGAATGGCTAACGCGGGTGCAACCCCTGTACAAGCGGAGGCAAGTTGGCGGTAAAACACAGCATCCTCGGGCTCCTTCACTACAAGGACATGCACGGCTACAGCATCAGGGAGCACATCGAGAAGTATTTCGGGCACATGTGGTCCATAAACCACGGACAGATATACCAGAGCCTCAAGAAGCTGGAGGCGGACGGGCTGATCCGGATGGTTGAGTTAGCGCCGTCGGAAAACGGCGGACCTCACAAGAAGCTCTACTCGATCACCGAGAAAGGACGCCACGAGTTCTCCGAATGGCTCGCGGCGGACCCGGAGGGCCGAATGCTTCTCCGGGACCCATTCCTTACCCGTTTCGTCTTTTTTGATTTCGGTGACCGGGAGCGAGCCCTGGAAATCATCCGGGCTCAGATAGAGTCCTACGAGGGACAACTGGAGGCCAGAAGACA
>CAZAIS010000058.1:0-9785 GCA_964485255.1 uncultured Acidimicrobiales bacterium
CAGCAGGATGTCCGGCTCCTCGAGGCCCAGTTGCCCGGCCTCCTCCGGTACGAGGCCCAGGCTTCCCATGTGGACGACCTGGAGCCCGTCGAAATCAAAGTGAAAGATCATCACGGGACCCGAGGGCATGCCACTGATGCTCTCGAGAAGACCCGGGCTGAACATCTTGAGCGCGCGGGGCAGGGTGCGCAGTATCAGCCCGGCGTCGAATACGATGTGCGCGCTCGGGTGGACGCGGACGGTGTACCCGCCCATGTCCAGCGTTTCGCCGCCCGCGAGCCGGTGTATCCTGTCCGGGTCGGCGCCGTTGCGCTCGAGCGTGTCGGCGGCTATGTCCGAGCAGTACGCGTCCGCCCCCGAGATGTCCATAACCGCGGGTACATCCGCGATATGATCGAAGTGCCCGTGACTGACGAAGACGGTTTCCACGTCGGCCATGTCGGAGGGCTTCAGCGGCTGCGCCGGGTATGCCCGATCGCCCCGGCTCACGAGGTAAGGATCGATGGCCAGGATTCCTCCATCCCACTTTATCCGAAAGCCCGCCGCACCCAACCACTGCATGGTGATGTCGCTCACGTGAACCTCCTGTCCTTCGACGCGGTAATGACCATACTCCAAGGCATGACATTTGTCATTTGCCGTTTTGTGGGTTAGGGTTACGATGCTGATGAGAAAAGCACCGGCAGGAGGGTTCAACATGACGAAAGAGCAGGTGGAGGACGTACTGGCGAAGGTGCGCCCGATGCTCCAGAGAGACGGTGGAGACGTGGAGCTCGTCGAGGTCGAGGACGGTATAGTCAAGGTCAAGCTGACGGGCGCGTGCGGCGGCTGTCCGATGGCGACGCTTACGCTCAAGAGGGGCATCGAGGCCAAGCTCAAGGAAGAGATCCCCGAGGTCAAAGAGGTCGTGTCTGTCTGATAGAGCCGGATTTCACAAAGGGGTGGCGTTGGTGCCACCCTTTTTTCACGTTCCGATATAATCAGTGCGATGCCGGGCCGCGAAGCGCGCGCGGGCGCGAGGCAGCGCGGGCCGCCGGCCTCTTGTTGACGCGGCATCCAAGGCTTGCTGACTGAAAGAGGTGTGAATGCCTGTCGCGGGTGTAGACATCGGTTCGCTCACCGCCAAGGCGGTGGTCCTTGACGGAGCGTCAAGAATACTCGGCCACTCGCTGGTGCTCACGGGCCACAACAGCAGGGTATCGGGGCGCAAGGCCCTGGACCTGGCGCTCGATTCCGCGGGCCTGCGCGAGACCGACCTCGACCTCATGGTGGCCACCGGATACGGGCGCCTCGCCGCGGACTTCACAGGGGAAAAGGTTACCGAGATCACCTGCCACGCCAGGGGCGCGCATTCCGTCCGGCCGGAGGCGCGCACGGTCATCGACCTGGGCGGGCAGGACTCGAAGGCCATCGCGCTCGACCCGCGGGGCAAGGTGATCGATTTCGTCATGAACGACAAGTGCTCGGCGGGCACGGGACGGTTTCTCGAGGTAATGGCGCACGCCCTCGAGGTGGAGCTGGACGATCTCGGCCGCATATCGCTGGAGTCCTCGTCTCCTGCCTCCATAAGCAGCGTATGCACGGTGTTCGCCGAGAGCGAGGTGGTGTCCCGGGTGGCCGAGGGCGTCAGCAAGGTGGACATAGTCGCGGGGATCCACCAGGCGATCTCCTCCCGGATATACGCCATGGCCGTCCGCATCCCGATCGAGGAGCGTATTATCATGACCGGTGGCGTCGCCCGCAACGAGGGCGTGGTACGGGCGCTGGAGAAGCGCTTCAAGACGGACATTATCGTGCCGGAGATGCCTCAGCACATGGGAGCTCTCGGTGCCGCGTTGATCGCTTGCGAGCGCGCGAAGGACGCCTGAGCGGGAGGACCGATGGATAAGCGCTGGCTGTCCGCATACGACCCGGGCGTGCCCGCTTCCATCGACTATCCCGTCGTAGCGGCGCACCGGCCGTTTTTCGAGGCGGCGCGTCTCTTCCCCGATTCGGTTGCGCTTATCGACAGGGCCTGTCCGATAACCTACTCGGAGTTGTCCTCCCACGTCGGCTCGTTCTCACGGGCGCTGCGGCGCATCGGCGTGGCGAAGGGCTCCAGCGTGGGCATCGCGCTTCCGAACATCCCGGAGATGGTCGTCACCTACTACTCGACGCTCGCGACGGGGGCCGCGGCCGTCATGATGAGCCCGTCGCTCGTCGCGCGGGAGTTCGAGCAGATGGCCGCCGACGTCGGGCTGGACGCGCTGGTATGCTGCGAGGAGTTCCTTCCGACGTTGCGCGACGGCCCGACGGAGGCGGGCCTTGAGACCCTGATAGTCGTCAGGACGGGGGATGGGACCGGCATCGATCCTTCACGCGCCCTGGCTTTCGATGCGCTCATCGGTGACGGGGGTCCGCCCTTCGACCCGCCGGATATCGACCCGGGGCGGGACGTGGCGGTGCTCATCTTCACCGGAGGCACCACCGGGTTTCCCAAGGCCGTGATGCTGACGCATTACGCCCTGGTCGCCAACGCCCTGCAGCTCGGGTCCTGGGTGAACCTGCACGAGGGCTACACCGCCACCGCGGCGCTCCCGCTGTTTCATTCCTACGGCATGAGCACGGGCATGAACGCGGCGCTGTTCCACGGAGCGACTTCGGTGCTGGTGCGCGGGGAAGGACCCGAAGAGCTCGTCGAGAGCATAGCCCGCCACGGGGTCAGGCTCCTGGTGGGCGTCCCTTCGACAATCCAGGGCATCGTCGAGTACGAGGGAACGGCCGGGGCGGACATCTCCTCCCTGGAGTGCTGCTTCGTCGGCGCGGCCCCGCTGCCGCGCAAGGTGCGTGAGCGCTTCAACAGCATTTCGGCCGCGCGCCTGCTGGAGGGCTACGGGCTGACGGAGGCCGTCACGGCGCAATCTGCGAATCCCCGCAAGGGCACGAGCAAGCCGGGCTCCATCGGCCTGCCGTTCCCGGACGTGGAATTCAAGATCGTCGACCTCGAGACCGGCGCAAGAGAGTTGATGCCAGAGAAGGCGGGGGAGCTGGCCGTAAGGAGCCCCTGCCTGATGAAGGGCTACCACAACAGGCCGGCAGATACACGGAAGGTCATGCGCGAAGGCTGGCTGCTCACGGGGGACGTGGCGTGGATGGACCGCGACGGGTACTTCTACGTGATCGACCGTAAGAAAGAGATGGTTACGACAGGCGTTCACAAGGCGTATCCGGCGGAGGTAGAGAGTGTAATCAACAGCCACGAGGACGTCGCCGAGTCCGCCGTCGTGGGGCTCTTCGACGATTTCCGGGGGCACAGCCTCAAGGCATTCGTCGTTCTCAAGCCGGGCCGGCGGTTAAGCGAGCAGGACCTGACAGCGTACCTCCGGGCGAACCTCTCCGGTCACAAGGTGCCCCGGGTGATCGAGTTCCGCGGGGAGCTTACCGGGAACACCTTGGGAAAGGTACAACGCTCGGAGCTAGAATAGGACGTGAGCGGGACGTGAGCGCCGGCGCGGCGCCGGCCGGTAGGACTGAAGCGGCGGCCGCCGGCCGCCGGCGCGAGATGGCACGGGAGGAGAACGCATGGCTGGCGATGCCTTGAGCAGGTTGATGGAAATGCGGCGGGACCCTTATGCGTGGGCCCGCTCCTGGCGGGAGCGCACGGGAGGTAAAGTCATGGGCTTCTTCTGCTGCTGTGCTCCCGAGGAGATCGTGCATGCGGCAGGAGGCCTTCCCGTCCGGATAACCGGTGAGAACCGCGCGGTATCGCGCGGCGCGGCGCACCTTCAGTCATACTGCTGCTCCCTCGCCCGTACGGGTCTGGACATGGCCCTCGACGGCACCCTCTCGTTCCTCGACGGAACGGTTTTCGTGCATACCTGCGATACGATGCAGCGGCTATCCGACATATGGCGGCTGAACGCGGGAATGGCGTCGCACGCCGATTTCGTGCTGCCGACGCGCTTCGAGTCGGATTCGGCCCGCGCTTACATGACCGCGGAGCTCGAGTCGTTCAAGGACAAGATGGAAGAAGTGCTAGGCCCCGTGGATGAGGGGAAGCTCGCCGAAAGCATCAAGACCTTCAACAGGAACCGGGCGCTGCTCGCCCGCGTATACGAGATGCGGCGAGCCGACCCCGGCATACTCCCGTACGATCGGGCGCTCTGGCTGGCCGCCTCCAGCGCCCTCATGGACAAGGAGACTCACAGCGCTTTGCTCGAGGAGATCATAGCGGACCTCGAGGCGGCTGGAGCGACCGGCCCCGACGTGAAGATTCCCCTGTTCGGCATCGGCTCCGTGATGGACCAGTGGGACTTCCTGGTCATGGTGGAGGAGGCCGGAGGGACTTTCGTTGACGACGACTTCTGCAACGGGCGACGCTATTTCGACGCGACGGCTCCCGAGGACCCGCCGCCGCTGGAGGCGATCGCGCGGCGCCTGTGGGACCGCTCGATATGCCCGTGCAAACACTCCCTCTCCAGGGACAGGGCGGACGCGATCGTCAGGCGCGCGAGGGAATCCGGGGCGCGAGGGGCCGTGTTCTTCCAGTTCAAGTACTGCGAGCCGCACGCTTTCGATTACCCGTACCTGAAAAAAGCGCTGGACGAGGCTAAGATAGCCTCGCTTCACCTGGAGATCGAACATGGCTCGGTATCCATCGAGCAGATGCGCACCCGCGTTGACGCGCATCTGGAGACAATCAAGGGATAAGGGGGTCGCGCGTTGACTGCCGATGAGATGTTCAAGCCACCGAAGATAGCCGCGACCGAGCAGATGAAGCAGCTCATAACCGACTACTACATCGAGGCCAAGACGACCGAGGAGAAGCCGATCTGCTGGATCACCAGCGGCGGGCCGGTGGAGTTCCTGATCGCAATGGGCGTAATTCCCGTGTATCCCGAAAACCACGGGGCGATGTGCGGCGCGTCGAAGATCGCCGTGGGCCTGGCGGAGATTGCCGAGGGCATGGGCTTCTCGCCGGACGTATGCTCTTACGCGCGCCTGGACATAGGCGGCGCCCTCACAAAGGGCGGCGCGATTCCGGGAGGTCTACCGGAGCCCGACTTCCTGCTCTGCTGCAACAACATATGCGGCACGGTAGTGAAGTGGTACGAGGAACTCGCGAGGATGTTCGATGTCCCCATGTTCCTGTTCGATACGCCTTTCATACACGGGAGCAAGCCGGCACACGCGACGGAGTACGTCAAGCGGCAGTGCCTCGAGCTCATCTCGTTTCTCGAGGAGCACACGCGGACGAAGTGGTCCGACGAGCGGTTCGAGCAGGTCGCCCTTCTCTCGGTGGAGGGAGTGGAGCTGTGGAAGGAAGTCCTCAAGACCGCCGAGAGCAGGCCGTCGCCGTTCACCTGCTTCGACGCCTTCATCCACATGGCCCCGATAGTCACGCTGCGAGGGACACAAGAGGTCGTCGAGTACTACAAGCTGCTGCGTGACGAGATGCGGCAGAGGGTAGCCGACGGCGTGGGCGCGGTACCCGATGAGAAGTTCAGGCTCATATGGGACAACATCCCGATATGGTACGAGATGAGGAACCTCGGAAACCTGTTCGCCGGCAACGGGGCGTGCCTGGTGGCCGATACGTACACGACCGCCTGGGCGGTGGATATCAGGATCGAGGACCCCCTCACCAGCATGGCGGACGCCTACACCAAGGTATACCTCAACATCTCGATCGACCTCATGCTGGAGCAGCTCACGGCGCTGATGGAGCGATTCTCCGCCGACGGGCTCGTCATGCACTCGAACCGCTCCTGCAAGCCGTACTCGCTCGGCCAGTAAGACCTGGCCCGGGCGGTAACGGAAAGGACGGGTAAGCCCGCCTTGATCATCGAAGCCGACATGACCGACTCCCGCGCCTACTCAGAGGCCCAGACCCGCCAGCGCGTCGAAGCCTTCCTCGAGTCCCTATAGGCGTCGTTCACTTTTTACTTTTTTGATTTACTTTTTCAGGCGGTGGAGGAAAGCACGGAGCAGAGGAGGCGGGGTGTGGCTGAGCAACGCGGCGCGGATGCGATCATCGAAGAGCTGAACTCCATGGAACTTCCCCCGGAAGCGCCCGGCTACAAGTCGGGTGAGGTAGCCGGTGAGTCCGTTGCGTTCGAGAAACGCCGCGACATGCTCGACGAGGAAGCGCTGGTTTCGATCTGTGAGATGGGGGAGAGGATACCGGGGGACGTCTGCCGGGCCATGGACCTCATCGGCGCCTCGGAGATAATCAGGCCCCGCCAACTCGTAGCCGTCAAGGTCAACCTGGGCGGCGGCGTAGCGGGGGTACCCTCTTCCTTCAGCGATCCGCTGGTGGTGGAAGGCGTGATCGACAAGGTGCGGGACCTGGGGGGCCGCCCGTTCGTTTGCGAGGCGAACATGCGCAGCATGACGATGAATCAAGGTCTCCTGGCGAGGCGTGCCATATATCCGCTCCTCGTACGAAAAAGCGTAGAATTCGTCAATCTCTCGCGCCTGGACGGGGTCGATTTTTATCCCCTCGGCTGGACCGGGACCGTGCGCCTGCCCCGCGCGTTGATGCATCCCGACGTCGCTGTCGTAAGCGTCCCGGCCTTGAAGCACCACTGGGAGTGCGGGATCACGCTCGCGGCCAAGAACATGTACGGGGCGATCGCCGAGAGGCAGAAGAGCCTCTTCCACCGGGGAGGGGCGATCGACGAGACGGTAGCAGCGGCGGCCAGGGCAATAACACCGGATATCTCGGTCCTCGCTCACCGACAGGTCGGGGGCAAGCTCGGGCCTCACTTCTGCATACCCGTCAACTTCGGATACGTCGTCGCCTCGAATAACCTGCTCGCCGCGGACAGGGTGGGCTGCGACTTCATGGGTACGGACTGGCGCGAAGTCAAGCATATCCAAATAAACTGCGGCGGGCGATCCATACCCTACAGGCTCGCCGGAGGATCGGTGCGGGTGGACGATATCACCAGGGCGCGAGTCGCGCGTACCGCCATCTCGCGCCGGGAGGTATGGTTCTGGCGGGCGCTTCTCTACCCCCAATACTTCGTCCCTCACGGCACGCAGTTCCGGCAGATCCCGCGCTTCGAGGCTCTCGGCACCTGGGCCAACTGGCTGTTCTTCCATACCAGGGGAGACGCGTGGCCGTCGAGGTGGAGGCCCAGGTGGAACCCTCGCCGGTCTTGAAGAACAAGCGTGGACGCGGACTCGAAGTCACTCGGGAGAAGACACCCCTCGCCGGTTTTTGGGATAAGCGCAGGGCGTTCATCTGGTAGGATTTCCAGGCCGGAGTTGCATTACACTGACTGCGGTTCTTTGCCGAGCGGTCGATGTCGAGGAGGCTCGATGAAAAGGTGTTCGATCGGAATGCTCTTGTTGCTGGTGCTTGGATGTGCGATCGCGGGTTGTGGAAGCGATGGCAGCAAGGCTGCCTACGGCAAGGAGGACGTGAAAAGGCTCGTCGATGATGCATACGACTACGTCAAGGTGCATGGCAAGAAGAAGGCTCTTGAGGAGTTCATGAACGCCAAGGGTTCGTTCGTGAAAGGCGAGCTTTATATCTACGCGTACGACTTCGACGGGAAGGTCATCTCGCATGGAGGGGACCCGACGCTTGTGGGCAAGAACCTCATCGGGTACGAGGACCCGAACGGCGTCAAGGCGGTCGAGAAGGCGGCTACGCTCGCGAAGACCGAAGGCGAAGGCTGGCTGGAGTGCATGTTTCCCAATCCCCTCACCAAGAAGCAGCAGAAGAAACTGATATTCGTAAAGAAGGTGGACGACGGCTGGTTCCTGGGTTCGGGTCTTTACAGGTGAGACTTGTAAGCGTTCAGGCCTTGTCTAATCGCGGGGTTTGCGGGCGGTGATTATCTTGATGCCGAACTCGTCCGGGGGGATGGTGCTCACGGTGGTATCGACCAGGCCCGCCGCCTCCAACGCGCCCTGCCAGACCTCTGCGGTGGTCAGGTACTCGCCTTCCGAATTGATGTCCGCCGGCAGCGTCGAGAGCACTACCTGCATCATGTCGAAGGCGCCGTGGTCGAGGCAGTAGAGGGCCACACCGACCATCTTGTCAACGATGTCCTTGACCCGCACGGGGTCTTCCGGGTCGCTGTCCACGTCGCAGAACAGGTCCGCGTACACCAGTGTCCCCCCGGGCTTGAGGACGCGTTCCAGCTCCGAGGCGCATGTCCCGCGTTCCCCGGGCGTAACGTGGTGCAGGACCAGGTTGGAGAACACGAAGTCAAAGTCCGCGTCCGGCGCCGCGATCCCCAGGGCGTTTCCCTCGCGCACATCGACGTTGTCGAGACCCTCGAACCTGCCCGAGCACTGGTTTCTCATTCCCGCGGAGGGGTCCATGGCCACCACCTCGAGAGTTCTTCCCTCGAGTCTCTTCAACAGGGCGGCGGTGATGTTGCCGGTGCCGCATCCCAGGTCCAGTACTCTCACGCTGTCCGAGGACCCGGCCTTCTGGACCATGCGCTCTATGGTTTCGACATACTGCGGGTTCTCCAGGAATATCCTGTCGTAGTCCTCCGAGAAGGTGTCCCAATCGGCCATCGTACCCCTTTCCTGAAACTCCGAGCGCCGCCGCCTCCCGGACCGCGGCTCGCCGAATCGGTCTATGTGGCTCGCGGAGCATCGATTATCATCATGACTATGATAGAAGAACGAGCCGTCGCGGTCACCGCGGCCGTCATAGTGGACTCGGGGCGCGTCCTCGTCGCGCAGAGGCCTCCGGGCGGCAGGCACCCGGGTGAGTGGGAGTTCCCCGGGGGCAAGATCGAGCCCGGGGAAACCGCGCGGGAGTGCGTCGCGAGAGAGCTGAAAGAGGAAATGGGCGTGGCGCTGAGGGTCGGCAGGCGCCTCGCCGTGATAAGACACTCCTACCCCGACCTCGAGGTGGAACTGGCGGCGTTCGAGTGCGAGATAATCGATGGCGCCCCCACCGACATCGAGTGCTCCGCTCACCGCTGGGTAACGCCCGCCGAGCTCGCACGCATGGATATGCTGCCCTGCGACAGGGTGCTCGCCCGGGCGCTGTTCGGCGCCGGCGCTTGAGCGCCCCGAGTGCGGGTTGATTCCGGTTCCCGGCGCCGCCGGCTCACCTGACCTTGAAATTTTTTGCCGATGACTTGCCGCCGGCGGTCTTCACCCTCAGCCCTACACTGCACCTGCTCATTCTCGGAACCCGGAATACAATCCTGGTGTTGCTCCACTCCAGGTAAGAGGTGCAGCGCTTGGTCGAGAGATAGACCGAGGTCTTGCCCGAAACGTACTTGCCGAAATCCCGTCCGTATACGGCGATGACTCTGCCCGGCCCGCCGGTCTTCGAGCTCAAGGATTCTATCACCGGGACCACCGAGAAAGTGAGGCCGTTTGACCTCCCGTACGCGGTCGTAACCCTCACCGTTACCTTCCCACTCGCTGCCGGCGGCACCTTGACCGTGATCGAGTCGCAGGACCAGGAGCAGTAGCGCGATGACGACACCTTGGTGGAACCGAACGAAACGTACGAGCCGCCCCGCTGCGCCCCGAACTCTCTGCCGCTTATCACTACCCTCCTATTTCTTGTGCACTTCGTGGGGCTCATGGCGGTCATGCGCGGCACGCCGGGGGCCGTGAACCGGAGGCCGTAGGAGTCTGTCTGCGATGAACCCGAATAGGAGGTGACCGTTATGCAGTACGCACCGGCGGCCGGTGAAGCCAGGACCACCTCCTCGGCTTCGTTAGAGCCGTTTATCGAGTAAGCGATCTCATTCCGGTTCCGGTCGTACACGTACAGGTCGTAGTCGCACCCCTCTGGTATCGAATCGAGGTCGACG
>CAZAIS010000059.1:0-9780 GCA_964485255.1 uncultured Acidimicrobiales bacterium
AGCCCCAACCCGATTCGCGACAACCATTTCTTGCTGTCGTTCGGGAACAGGAGCGTCAGCAGCACTCCCGCGGCCAGCAATACCACGCCGATGTAGAAGGTCAGGGTGTACAGGAAAGAAGCCCTGTTGACCCATATTCCGCGCGCCACCAGGGTGACGCCGCCCCAAAGGACAAACATGGTGCCCAGCAGCGTCATCTTCTCGTGGAAATGGTAAGACTCGCTGATGCCCATGATGAAAGAGAAGGTAAGGTGTACGACACCGATGCCCAGAGCGATGTACAGAAGCATCATCGGGTCTCCGGCCTTCACGTCGATGTCCAGCAGTATCCAACTGCGGTTCGCGAAGGATATGCCGAACACTGAACCGGTAAGGATGCCCACGATCACAGAGGATATGGAGAAGAATTTGCACAGCCTCACGACTGTGGGGATCTGGTCGTTCCTGTCACCCCATTTCTTGCCGATGACGTAGGCCACAACGTAGAAGAGAATGCCATAGCCCACGTCCCCCAGGCAGATCCCGAAGAAGAGCACCATGAACGGGGCGAAGAAGAACGAGGGGTCCAGGTCGCGGTACTTCGGGACCCCGTAGAGCTTCAACAGGGGCTCGATGCTCCTGGTGAACCAGTTGTTGCGCAGTAATACCGGTGGCTCTTCCTCCTCGTCCGGCTCTCGCGTTTCCACGCGCAGGGGAAGCCCGCTCTCGTCCAGGCTCTTCCTGAACGAGTCCTCGTCGTCCCGCGGGACCCACCCCTCCAGGCCGAAAAGGTACGGCTCCTCGTGCAGAGTAGCCATGCTGTGGGCGTAAGCCGCCTCGTTGATCGTGGTGGTCAGCTCGTCCCTTATGACGCCGGCCCGACCGGCGAGGCCGGCCAGCTCGTCTGACAGCGTCTCGATGGAGGCCCGTGCCGCCTCGATCTCCTCGCCTGTCGCTTGAAGGTTCTGCTCCGGCCATGGTAGCGGGTGGGCCTGGGGCACGTCCGGGGGCGAGCCCGTGGCAACCGCGTAGAAACAGATTTCCTTGCCCGAGGAAACCACCTGCAGGTACAGGTCCTCCGGGGGTTCGTACTCCTGCCACTTCTTCTCGTCCATGCAGAAGCGGACCACGTGGACACCGTTTTCGGCGAGGGCCCTGATCCGCTCCAGGTCGAAGTCGCCCCAGGGTGTCAAATCGGCCTGCAGGCGCTCGAGGGTCTTGAGCCTCGACTCGAGTTCGTTGACCTTCGACAGGCGCTCCTCGACGCGGGGTACGAGCTCCCCGTCGGAAACCTCCACCTCGACGGACGTCTTGCGTTTCTCGTAACGTTGCAGCGCGGCCAGCAGTTGCTCGAGCCTCTTGATCTTCCCCTCGAGATCGCTGTTCAGCTTCTCGTACTCATCGTCGAGCATACCGGCCGGTTCGATGTGCAGGACCCCGACCTGCTGAAGAAGACGCATCGTCTCTTCCCGGTCGTCGACGGGTCCCGCTATCAGGACTTTCGTCATCTTGGCCAGGGCCAATTCGCCGCTCCTTGTCAGTCTCGTTTCACGAATACTTCGGGTCGCATTCTCACACCGTCGTTTGCTACACCATGGATTCCTCGTTGATGGCCTTCGCGACCTTCGCCACCGCGACCGCCGCCGTCTGCTGGTCCTGCAGGTAGACGGTTATCTTCTTTATCGCTTCCCGGCACTCCGGGATCAGCCTCTGCTCGTAGAGGTTCATTCGCTGGCTGGTCTTTCGAAAGCCATCGAAGAGGACTCTCTCGGCTTCCTTCAGGACGCGGATTTGCTCGCGGCACTCAATGGCCGCGCGGCTCCCCCGGAGGACGTCCTCGAAGCTCGCCGGGGTGGCGAAGTAGCTGTAAGGCCTTTCACTGAAGAGGACGCCCTCGAACGTGGGCACCTCCAGGCCGGCGACGTTGCGCATCGAGGACTTCACTTCTTTCACTTCGATGAAAAACCGCAAAAACGGGCCGACGTCACCGAAGAGGGCTCCCCAGGATTTCATCTCCTCCATGATCCCGCGGAGGCGCGCCTCCTGCTCGGATATTCCCGCGCGGACGACCGAGAGCTGCATCAGGAACTGCTGCTTTCTCGCCTCGAGCGCGGGGAGGAAGCGCTCGTACATCGCCAGTTTCTGCTTCTGGGTGCGCAGCGATACCTTGTTAAGCTTTATTCTTTCGGCCATAATCTCAACTCATCGTTCCGGTCAGTTGCTCGGCCAGTGTTTGTCGATGAACTCCTGCTTGATTTCCACCTCGTCGGGCCGGAAGCACTCGGCCAGCGTCTTCCACCCGAGATCGAGGGCGTCATCGAGTCCCAGGTCGATCCTGAGGTCCATGAACCGGTCGTAGAAAAGCTGTCCGTATTTGAGGTAGCGTTCGTCGTCCGCGGTCTTGTCGAATCCCATCGCCAGTTTCTGCTCCACCTCGCGGCTGCGGGCGAAAAGCCGGATCATGCTGTTCATTATGTAGCCGTGATCGGGCCGCGTTACCTTCCCTATCACCAGTTGCTTGAGGCGCGATAGAGACCCGAACGGCTCTATTACCCCGTTCCGCAGGTAGAACTGGCCCTCGGTGATATACCCCGTGTTGTCGGGGACCGGGTGCGTCACGTCGTCGCCTGGCATCGTCGTAACGGCGAGGATCGTTATGCTGCCCTCTCCTTCGAAATCCACCGCCTTCTCATAGCGAGAGGCCAGGTCGCTGTAGAGGGACCCGGGGTATCCCAGGTTCGACGGCACCTGGTCCATCGAGATCGCGATCTCCTTGAGGGCGTCCGCGAAGGCGGTCATGTCGGTCAGCAGCACCAGCACGCGTTTTCCCTTGACACCGTACTGCTCCGCCACGGCGAGCGCCATGTCGGGGACAAGCAGCCTCTCGACGACCGGGTCCGAGGCGGTGTGTATGAACATGATTGTCCGCGGCAACACGCCGGCCTCCTCGAACTTGCTGCGGAACTCCAGGTAGGAATCGTACTTGAGGCCGATCCCGCCCAGGATGACCACGTCGGCCTCGGCACGCATGCCGATTCGGGCCAGCAACTCGTTGTAAGGCTCGCCGGCGGCCGCGAATATCGGGAGCTTCTGGCTTTCGACCAACGGGTTGAAGACGTCGACCATGGGCACGCGCGTCTCGATGAACCCTCGCGGGATGATGCGCGTGACGGGGTTCACCGACGGGCCGGAGATGCTGATCCGCGGAAGCATGTGCAGGGTCGGCCCCCCGTCTATGGGATCGCCGGAACCGTTGAAGACTCGCCCCAGCATGGCGTCTCCGAACGGCACCTGCATCGGCCTGCCGAGGAACCTTATCGTGTCTCCGGTCGAGACGCCGCGCGACCCCTCGAACACCTGGAGGTAGACGTCCTTGCCCTGCAGTCGGATGACCTGCGCCAGCGACACGCCGTCCCTGCTCTTGACGACAGCCAGCTCTCCGTTGGCTATGTCGCCCGCCTCCACCGCGATGATGTCTCCTTGGACGTTTACGACTTGGGAGTTTTCAATAATCATGCCGCGTGCGCTCCTTTCCCTTCGAGGAACGCCTCGATCTCCGACCGGTATTTCCGGTAGGCCTCCTCACCGAAAGGACAGTACTTCAACTGGAAGAACAGGTTCTGAAGGTGGGTCATCTTCTCGTTCGCCTGCTCCTTCGACTCGAACGAGAATGAGCAGTGCACCATGTCCATGAGCAGCAGGAAATCTGATATCTGCCGCTCGAGCGAAGTCGCCTGGTCCACTTCATCGAAGGCGTCCTGCTGGAGGCAAACCGCGTCGACAATCTCCGATTTCTGGTAGATTACCAGGTCGTCGATACCGATCCCCTCCTCGCCCACGACGAGCATCATCTGGTGGATCTCGCTTGCCTTGAAGATCAGGTCCTGCGCTTCCTTGACCATGTCAACCCAGTCCTCGTGCCGCGAGTTCAAGGATTCCTCCATCTTCTCGAGGTAGAGGCTCCACGAAATCAGCGGATCGATCGCCGGGTAGCGGCGCTGGTCGGACCGGGCCCTCGAAAGGCCGAAGAAGGCGCCCACCACCTTCAGGGTGTTCTGCGTGACCGGTTCCTCGAAATTGCCTCCCGCCGGGGAAACGGTCCCGACGACCGTCAGGGAACTCGTGTCGCCGTTGTAGAGCCTCACCTTGCCGGCGCGCTCGTAGACGGCGGCTATGCGACTTTCCAGGTACGCCGGGAAGGCTTCCTCGCCCGGGATTTCCTCCATCCTCGCGGAGGACTCCCGAAGCGCCTGCGCCCACCGGGACGTGCTGTCCGCCAGCACCAGGGATTTCAAGCCGATCTGTCGGTAATACTCACCAAGGGTCAGGCCGGTGTATATCGACGCCTCGCGCGCGGCCACCGGCATGGACGACGTGTTGCAGATAATGATGGTCCGGTCCATCAGGGATTTGCCCGTCTTGGGATCCTCCAGCTCGGGGAATTCCCTGATCGTCTCCACCACCTCGCCCGCCCGCTCGCCGCAGGCGACGACTATCACGATGTCGGTTTCGGCGTATCGCGAGATTATCTGCTGCAGGACAGTCTTGCCGGCCCCGAAAGGCCCGGGTATGCAGGCGGTGCCTCCCTCGGCGAGAGGAAAGAAGATGTCTATCAGCCTGCACTGCGTGAGCAACTGCGTGTCGGGGAAAAGGCGCTCCTTGTACACCCGCATCGGCATCTTGACGGGCCAATCCTGCTTTAGAGTTACAAGCGCTTCTTCCACCATTTCCGATTCGGTGCTCTCCAGCACGGCCACCGTGTCGTTGATCGTGTACTTTCCGCGAGGACTGACCTCCTTGACCACCCATGTCCCCGCGAGCCTCATCGGGACCATTATTGGGTGGGGGAAAATGCCCTCGGTGACCTTGCCCACGTAATGACCCGCCCTGACGGTGGCCCCGACCTCGACTGACGGCTCGAAATCCCACAGTCTCTCTTCATCGAGGGAATTGATGTACTGCCCCCTCCTGAGGAAGAACCCTTGGTCGTTCTCCAGTTTCATGAGCGGGTTCTGCAGGCCGTCGAAGATCATCCCCAGCATGCCGGGGCCGAGCGTTGCCGAGAGCAGGCCGCTGGAAAAATCGACTTTTCCGCGGACCTTCATCCCCGTCGTGTTCTCGAACACCTGCATGTCGATCTGCCGCCCGCGAATGCGAATGACTTCCGCCTTGAGGGGCACGCCTTCGCAGATGACGTACGCTACCTCGTTCTGGAGAACCTCTTTGTCCTTGTCCACTTCACACGTGACAAGAGGTCCATTCACTGCCACGATTCGACCGTGTGTGGTGTACCTCACATTGAACCTCCATGCCATAGGTAAGCATCTATATCGAAGTCACGGCCGATCCTCTCCCATCGGGAGTAGATCGCCGAACGCGCGATGTATGCCAGGAGGGCGTCTATCGAGAAGCAGTCTATGCCCTCCAGGGCGAATATCTGCCTCAGCCTCTCCTCGTCGAGCATGCGCTCGACCTCCAGCGGGTTCTTTCGCGCCTCGAGCCTGGCGATCAGGTCGGAGTAATCCCTGGAACCGAACGTGGCGAGTATGGAGTGTTCCTCCAGGTTTCCGCCCCCCCGGCGGACGCGCGCGTCCGTCATGCTCAAGCGCAGGCCTATTTCCCAGTCGAGATAATCGATGAGAAACCGGCAGCCGGCACGATCGGCGACGTCTCGCGCGTAAACGCAGTAGAGCTCCCAGAGGCGGTCGTACGGGTACGCGCGATGGACGCCGCGGTCCTGCTCCTCGCGAAAGACCTCGATGAAACGCGGCAGGTCCCGCGCTTCCTCCATCTCGTCCCTGCTCAGCAGCCCTCCCTCGACGAAGAGGTCCCGCCGCTGGTCCATCTGTTCCCAGTTGAAGGCATCAACGCGATGGAGGAAAGCGTAGGTGACCTCGATGTGTTCCGGCTGGAGGTTACCCCTGACCATCTTGACGATCTCGCCGGTATTAAGCTGCATCTTCTCCCCGAGCGCTTCCGGCAGAGCCGGGAGCATGCTCATCAGGGAATAGTAATGACCCATTCCTCTCAGGCAATCTCTGCGGGGAAGAAGTACTTACGGAACCGCGGCGACAGGAACTCGGTAAACGCTTCCACGACGCCGGTGCTGAAGTTCAGGTACGAGCTCTGGTCGGATATCCCCGCGTGGAAGCCGAACGTTATCTCGTCGGTAAAATGTACCTCGAGGGCTCCAGCGCACTTTTCCCTGAACTTGCCCAGGAACCAGTTCTCGATCTCGACCTGGTGCTTCTTGGGAAGCAACACCTCGAGGCGCCGCTCCCGGAGCTGAGACTTGATGAACTCGTCGATGAGGGTCTCGATCAGGCTCTCGATAAACTCCGGGTTATCCAGCACATTCCGGATCTCCATGTCCACAACCGGCTTCACGACCGCTTCCTCGAGTTTGTTCTGCACCATGATTATGAAGTCGCGCGCGGCCACTTCCATGTCGACGTCGAGCTGTTTCCTGACATCTTCAGCGTCGGCCCGGGCGCCGGCCTTGAGCCTCGCCGCCTCGGCCTGCGC
Organism: uncultured Acidimicrobiales bacterium; assembly: GCA_964485255.1. Taxonomy (GTDB): domain Bacteria; phylum Actinomycetota; class Geothermincolia; order Fen-727; family Anoxymicrobiaceae; genus CAZEJS01. Next base: position 6,505 of record CAZAIS010000059.1, read on the forward strand.
CTCGGCCACTATGGCTTCGGCCTTCTCCCTCGCGGCGCTCAAGATATCGTCGGCTTCAGCTTGCGCCGGAGCCAACACCTGATCGCTGAGCTCCTGTGTGATGTCTCCAAGTGTCTTTGACATGATCACTCCTTACATCAATACAAGCGAAAATACGGAGCTGTTTGCGCCAGAATGAAATAATTCCTAGGTACCGGGTGCAAAGTCACACCAACCAGAGCGGCCCGAATCTCGATCCGTAGTCATACAGGCAGAATTAATCTGACGAACAACCGAGGGCATTCTACATAATCGGGCTACAACATGCAACCGGTAACGCCGTCAGTCCGCCGTACACGGTTTTCCCCGACCCTTTCGAGGCCCGTTCATGGCTCCCCCTCAAGGGCTTCGTGAGTCTCACGCCAGGCCGACGGGGCCGGACCTTCCAAACCGTTTTACTTCTTCCCCTGGTTCGGGTACACGGCCTTGATCAGGGAAACCCCTATTTCCGTGGCTTCTTCAGATTCGCCGGTCGACCGGCTGCACGGGACCACGAAGGTCGCCTCCCGGTCGGGGTTGTACAGCATGATGCTGTCGAACCCGAATAGGGAACCGTTGTGCCCCCAGAATCCGCCCATGTCCGCGATTCCCAGCCCGTACCTCGACCCTTTGCTCATTTCAACCGTCTTCATCTGTTCTTCGTGCATACCTTCATCCAGGAGTACTCCAGAAACGAGGGCCTTAACCCGGGTCTTCAGGTCATAGAGGTCTCCAATTCTCAACTGTGCCGCGTATCCTCGTTCGACTATCATTACTGAAGCGTGATTATGGCGTACCGGCTCAACCAAACGAACGTGTCTGGATTGACTGCCGGATGAATCGGCGGGTATTACCTGTATACGTCATTCAAGCACCTGCTCCACGCAAGGCAGTCGGAAAGAGAGCGCGGTTGAGAGTTCCACGGGACAGCGGGTTTGAGCCGCAGGTCGTCGCCAGCATCAACCGTTACCGCCACAGGGCGCTTGCCCTGCGTCTCGCGGTGGCGGCGGTGCTAATGGCAGGCGTCATCGCCGCCCTGGCGGCATACCTGTCCGTGCCGTCGAAAGGCGGCTCCTCTTCCGCTCCCGAGGCTCAGCACTGGGTCGCGCTCGCGTTGATCGCCTTCATGTTGGCTCTTTTAGTCCTCTTCATCAGGCCGGAGAAAATTCCGGTGGTGCCACCCCCCTACCGGGTATCGCCCGCTGTTTTTCGGAACGCGCTCGACGGGGTGAGCCTGGCGCTTGGACTCGACCCTCCTCGTTTGATGGTGCTCGACATCCCCACCGTCAACTCCATCTCACTGTTCCATGCGGGAAGGCCTGCAGTGGGCGTCACCGTCGAGGCGCTGGATGCCGGGCTTTCGCGCAGCACCGTGGAGGCGATGATGGCGCACGAGCTGTCCCACGTACTCCTCGGCGACGTGGTCGCCGGCTCCAACACCCGCAGGTGGCGCCTGGTGGGACTGTCGCTGGTCGGGGCGGTCGTGCTCCCGTTCGTGCTCCTGGCCCTCGCGTTCGGGTTCGGGGCCTGGACCTAGCTTGGGTTGTTCGGCTGGACGGCCTTCACCATCATTCTGATCATGGCGTCAGGCAGGCTGACGAACCGCCAGGACAACCTGCTGGCGGACTCCCTTGCGGCGAAGATAACCGGAGACCCCGGCGCCCTGAAGGAAGCTGTCATCCTGCTCGACGGTATGTTTCTCAAGAACGAGCGGCCGTTTCCCGCCGGCGCGCGATATCCGATGCTTCTCTTTGTCCACGAGGCCAGGCCGGAGGTGGAGCTCGCGGCCCCGGGGGAACTGCTGAAGGACGAGGACGATACTCCGGAGTGGCGCCGGGCAAGGGACCGCAACCTGCTGAAGGGCCTGCGCAGGGAATCGGCCTTCCCCCGGGAGTCAATCGCCCGACGGATAGAGAACCTCGAGGCTATCGAACGAGGCAACTGGCCCGCCTTCGGGCGATAAGGGCGGCGGCGCCCTCGCGGGTGTATCACCTGTAAGCCGCCGCGAGCCGACCGCGGTATCACCGCGCGCCATCGCCCGCCCGTGGTGGTCTCGGGTTCAAGGGATGAAATCAGGTGAATAGAGAATGGAGCGGGAAACGGGTCTCGAACCCGCGACCTTCAGCTTGGGAAGCTGACGCTCTACCAACTGAGCTATTCCCGCTCGCGTGAATGATACCAAGATTTACGGCGCAAATCGAGCAGCACGGCAGATGCAGCACTGATCTTCGTTCATCCATGTCTTCGTGCATTGCCTTGTGAAATCCGGCGTCCGGGCACATCCACCGCATCGGGGCATTCGAGTACCTTCCTGCGGCGATCTTGCCGCGCGATCGGGCGGCCGAGGCCTCACGGGGAACAAATGCAACCAAACCGGTTGTCCGGCGGCACCGGCAAGGGCGGGTGCCGGGCCCGCGGCGGGCGCAAGCAACCGACAGGGGGATGCCGGTACCGCCGATATCACCCGTTAGGTCATTTCGGACCGATCGCGGAGACGCTTGGGTGGATTCAATCCCCCAATCGGGTGCCGATAACGCTAAACAAATGCTCTACGTTGCCGATACTCCAACTAGGGACCGCATGGAGGCCGGATGCAAAAACCCAGGATCCTCGTCGTCGAGGACGAGAAGGACGTGTCAAAAGTCATATCGATCAACCTGCAGCTCGAGGGCATGGACGTCACCGAGGTGCACGAGGGCACGGCCGCGCTTACCCTGGTCGAGGAGTTCACGTACGACTGCGTGGTCCTGGACGTTATGCTCCCCAAGGTGAGCGGCTGGGACATCCTCAAGTTCATCAAGTCCAACCCCGATACCGCCGACACCCCCGTGGTGATGGTCACCGCCAAGGTCGGGGAGCGGGACCAGCTCAGGGGGCTGGGCGCCGGGGCGGTCAAGTACATAACAAAGCCGTTCAGCCCGGTGGCGCTGACCGACGCGATCAAGAGCGTGCTCAAGCCACAGGCCCGCGACGAGGTCGCCCGCGAGCGGCGCGAGACCATAGAGCGCCTGCAGCTCTCCACCATATACAAGATCTCGGACATCCTGATATCGGCGCCCGTGCTCGACGGCCTGCTGGAGGGGATCGCCGACAAGCTCACCGCGCTGTTCGACCTGCCTCTATGCGCGCTGATCCTCAGCGACGAGGACGGGCCCGAGGTCTACGCCTTCCGCGAGGCCGGCTCCGCCGCGAACGGGAAGAGTGTCAGCCGCGGTCTGACGAGCCCGGCGGTCGACGCGGCCCTCAAGCGGGCCTTCG
>CAZAIS010000060.1:0-9591 GCA_964485255.1 uncultured Acidimicrobiales bacterium
ATGCCTCTGACGTGAGGTTCCTGGACATCTGAGAACGGCGCCGGCGGACTAGATACCGGAAAGGACAACAGGCAGATGATCGACCTTGTCGGAGGCAGGGTGGAACCGGTGGAGCTCGAGGACGAGATGCAGCGCTCGTTCCTCGAGTACGCGATGAGCGTGATCATGCAGCGCGCGCTCCCCGACGTAAGGGACGGGCTGAAGCCGGTACACAGGCGGATTCTCTACAGCATGGGTGAGTCGGGGCTGGCCCCGAACCAGCCGCACAGGAAATGCGCACGGGTCGTGGGTGACGTAATGGGCCGGTACCATCCCCACGGTGACGCCGCGATCTACGACACGCTCGTTCGCATGGCCCAGGACTTCTCTTACCGGTATGAGCTCGTGGACGGCCACGGGAACTTCGGTTCGGTCGACGGCGACAGCGCGGCGGCGATGCGTTACACAGAGGCCCGGCTCGCGGCGGTCGCGATGGAGATACTCGAGGACATCAAGAGGGAGACCGTCGATTTCGTCGATAACTACGACGGGTCGATGCAGGAGCCGGTCGTCCTTCCCGGGAGGTTCCCGAATCTCCTGGTGAACGGGGCGAGCGGTATCGCAGTCGGCATGGCGACCAACATCCCACCGCACAACCTCGTCGAGGTCGCGGACGCCACCGCGGCTTATATAGACAACCCCGACCTCAGCCTCGAGGACCTGATGCGGCACATCAAGGGCCCGGACTTCCCGACCGGCGGCCGCATCATGGGGAGCGACGGCGTATTCCAGGCCTATAGCACCGGGCGGGGGATCATCCACTTGAGGGCCAGGGCCCACTTCGAGGAGGTAAAGGGCGGGCGACAGCGCATCGTTGTCACCGAGATACCGTACCAGGTCAACAAGTCCAAGCTCACCGAGAAGATTGCCGAGCTCGTCAAGGCCAAGACGCTCGTGGGTATTTCCGACCTGCGCGACGAGTCCGACCGAAGCGGCATGCGCCTGGTCATCGAGCTGAAGAGGGAAGCCGAGCCGGAGGTCGTTCTAAACCAGCTCTACAAGCACACCCAGATGCAGACCTCCTTCGGGATAATCATGCTGGCGCTGGTGGACGGCGTGCCACGGACAATGCCATTGAAGCAACTGATCAAAAAGCAGGTCGAGCACCGGCGCGACGTTATCGTCCGCAGGACGAAGTTCGAACTGCGGAAGGCGGAGGAGAGGGCGCACATACTCGAGGGACTGCTCATCGCCCTGGACAGCCTCGACGAGACGATCGCGCTCATACGCGGGTCCAAGACCGTTGACGAAGCGCGCGCGGGGCTGATCAAGCGGTTCAAGCTGTCGGAGGAACAAGCCCAGGCGATACTGGACATGAGGCTGCAGCGCCTGACCGGGCTCGAGCGCCAGAAGGTGAAGGACGAGCTCAGGGAACTCCAGGCGAAGATCAAGGAGTACAAGGAGATACTCGGAGACAGCGACAGGGTGCTTGCCATCGTCAAAGACGAGTTGGAGGGCATGAAGAACAAGTACGGCGACGAGCGACGCACGGAGATCGTCGGCCCCGCGGGGGAGCTGTCGATCGAAGACCTCATCGCCGAGGAAGAGATGGTCATCACGATTACGCACTCCGGGTACGCGAAAAGGGTGCCGGTGACGACCTTCCGCAAGCAGAAGCGTGGCGGGAAAGGCGTTACGGGGATGGACCTCAAGGAAGGGGACTTCGTAGAGCACCTCTTCATCACGACCACGCACCACTTCATACTGTTCTTCTCGAACCGGGGGAAGGTATACAGGCTGAAGGTTCACGAACTGCCCACGGGAAGCCGCCAGAGCAAGGGAAAAGCGATGGTGAACCTATTGCCCCTGGAGCAGGGCGAGAAGATAGTCGAGGTCATCGCGACGAAGGACTTCAGCGCAGAGAAGTACCTGGTCACCGCCACCAAGAACGGCATTGTCAAGAAGACCAGGTTCGACAAGTACGACTCGGCCCGAAAGGACGGCATCATCGCGTTGAACCTGTTCCCGGGCGACGAGATGATAAGGGCGCGCCTCACCGAGGGCGACGAGGACCTGCTTCTCATTACGGCGCAGGGGCAGGCGATCAGGTTCAACGAGCGCGACTGCAGGCCCATGGGCAGGACGACCGCGGGCGTGAAAGGCGTTACACTGAACAAGGGCGACGAGGTGCTGACCATGGAAGTCCCGCTCGAGGGCTCCGACGTGTTTGTGATTACCTCGAACGGCTACGGGAAGAGGACGTCGGTGCGGCTCTACCCGACGCACAAGCGTGGAGGCAAGGGCGTGCGGACGATCAAGCTTACCGAGACGAAGGGTGTGCTGGCCGGCGCGAGAATAGTCAGGGATAACCAGGAACTGTTCGTTGTGTCGCAGGAGGGCATAGTCATTAGGGTCGCCGTCAACGGTATACCCCGGACCGGCCGGGCGACGCAAGGTGTCAAGGTGATGAGGGTGCTGGAGAACGACCAGGTCGGCGCCGTGGCGCTCGTGGTGGCCGGCGACGAGAGCAACGCCGGCGATGAGGGAGAGGACGAGGGCGAGGCCGAGGAGCAGGCGGTCGAAGACGAGCGCGAGTCCTGAGGGGCCGGGCGCGAACGGCATCCCGACACTGAAGACCTTCGGGGGCGGTCATGGTCAATCCCAAGAGACGGAAGAAGCCTGAGACGCCGCCGTTAGACTTCGGCATCTTCCAGGAGTTCACGGAGACCGTCGGCGCTGCCATCGTCGTCTTTTCCACACAGAGAGAAATCCTCTACATGAACAGCCATGCCGTCGAAGCATGGGGTCCCGCCGAGCCCGGCGCCGCTTGCCACAGGTTCCTCAGGAGCTCGAGGGAGCATTGCCAGGACTGCGCCTTTGAAGAAATCGTAAAAACGCATCGCTGGCTTAGGCGAGAGATGCGGATGAAGACTCTACAGGGCTGGCGCACTTTCGAGAACCTGTACATTTACGTCCAGGGGGACGAACCGGACAAGCGCGTAGTGGTAATGGCCGGCATCGACGTCAACGAGACGCGGGAACTCAGGAAAGAGGTGCTCAAGGAGAGGGAGCTCTCCCGGGCGCTGCTCGAGTCGGTCAACTCTGTCGTGCTGGGCTTCGGCACCGACGGCGACATGGAGTTCGCGAACAAGGCGGCCGAGGCGGCGACGGGTTACACGGAGCGGGAGATCAAAAGAGGCGGCGGCATCCGGCTTCTGGTGCCTCCGGACGCCGCGCGGGCGGCGGAGGAGTACTTCACCAGGCCGCCGGACGAGCCCAGGCCCGAGGAGCCGGTGCTGATTCCCGTGATGACCAGGTCGGGCGCGCGGAGGATGATCTCCTGGACGTACTCGCCGCTGATGCTCGACGGCTCCGGCGCCGCGGGAGCTATCGCTCTCGGGCAGGACGTCACCGAGCGCTTCACCATACGTAAGGAGGCGGAGAAGAAGGCCGCCGAGCTCGAGGTGGTCAACTCCGTCCTGGCGCGTGTCGGGGCCGCCACAGACTTCGAGGAGATGCTCTCGATATCCCTGGATGAGCTGCTGAGCCTGCCCGCCTACAAGAACGGCGCCGCTTTCATCCTCGAGGCAGGCGCCACAGAGGCGAGGCGGGTGGCCATTCGTGGGTTCAGGGGCAGCGGGCCCGACGAGCAGATCGCGGGCACCCAGAGGGTGTTCCCGGCCACCGCGGTCTACAACAGGCGGATCGAAATCGCCCCAGCCGGCTCGGAGATGCACCCGCACGTCGAGGAGGTGAACAGGGCCGAGAACAACACGGGCATGGTAGCGATACCGCTGTTCCCCGGGGGCCACCCGCTGGGGCTGGTGATGCTGGGGTACGGCGGGGACCCAACTCCTGAAGAGATGGGAATGGAGGTCCTGCGCGCCTGCGCGGAGGCCCTGGAGCTGGGAGCGGAGAACGCCTTTCTCAGGGTGAGGGCCGAGAGGCGCGCACAAGAGGCGACAGCGCTCTTGAAGGTGAACCAGGCGCTCACCGGCACGACGGACCTGACGGAGGCCATGCGGGAAGTGGCCGGGCAGATCGCGGAGTTGCTCGACGCGGACGTCTGCGGGATGTTCCTGTTCGAGGAAGACGCAGATGTCATACGCCTGGCGGCCGGCTATCCGCCGGACGCGGTGGGCGGCAGGCCCGTGCCGGACGCCAGCATGCGGGTGCACAAGGCGGCCTCGGAAGTGGCGAGGACCTTGAAGCCGCTTGCCATATACGACGTAGCCTCGGACGACAGGGTGCCCGAGTACGTGTCGAGGGATTACGGGATAAAGTCCTCCATGCACGTTCCCCTGATCGCCGAGGGCAAGTTCACCGGCGCGATATACGTAGCGATGTCGTCGCGCCACAGGCGGTTCACGACCCAGGAAGCTGGCCTGCTGGAGAGCTTCGCGAGGCAGACGTCGATCGCCATCCGGAACGTCTCCCTTCTGAAAGACCTGCGGGAGTCGGAGGAAAGATACCGCGCGATCATGGAGAACAGCGGCGTGGGCTTTGTCGTCCACGACGGGGACAACGTGCTCTACGCCAACGAGCGCGCCGCCCGGATAATCGGCTACGAGGGGCAGGCCTTCACCAAGATCTCAGACATCCTCCAGCTCTGCCCCGTGGAGGACAGGAAGAGGATGCTCGACAACATGTCGAGCAGGCTGTCGGATGAGGGCAAGGCGGCGCGCGACTACGACGTGCGGATAAGGCGCAGGGACGGAAGCCTCGCGGTGGTCCACCTCATTAACACGCCTATGACGATGGGCGGGCGAAAGGTCTTCCTGGTGGCGGTCAGCGACGTGACGGACAGGGTCGAGGCCGAGCAGGCCGTTATGGCCTCGGAAGAGCGATACCGGACGCTGATAGAGTCCTCGCGCGACGCCATCATCATCGCCGGCCCCAAGGGCTCCATACTCTTCGCGAACTCGGCCAGCACGAAGCTCAGCGGAAAGAGCGCGGGCGAGATGGTCGGGGACAGCGTCTACGACTTCGTCCACCCGGACGAAAAGGACTCCACCCGCAAGAAGTTCGTGCGCGAGTGGGAGATGGGGCGCAACGTGGCGAGGTTCCCGGTGCGGACAGTCATGCTGGGAGAGGAGAAGTCCTTCGAGGTGACGACGGTGATCCTCGGCGAACCGGGCCCGGAGGCGAACGTGATGCTGATAGCGAGCGACGTTACGGAGAGCGTCCTCGCGCAGAAGCTGCTCGAGGAGTCGGAAGCGAAGTACCGGACCATCGTGGAGACCTCCCACGACGCCATCATCTCCGTCAACAAGGCTGGGGAGATCCTCTACGCCAACAGGGCGGTCGAGCCGATGTTCGGGCTCGGCGCCGGGGTGGTGGTGGGAAGGAACGTGTTCAGCTTCGTACACCCGGAAGACAGGGAGCGGGCCTCGAGCGAGCTCACGAGGGACTTCAAGACGGGCCACGCGACGCCCAACCTGGGGCTGCGTTGCGTAAGGGCCGACGGGGAGACGGTCTTCGTGGAGGTGAACTCGGGCCTGGTGGGGTGGCCGGGCGAGGAGACGCTCGAGATACTGGTCATGCGAGACGTGACCGAGAGGCACCGGAACGAGGAGGAGCGCGAGCGGCGGCTCAAGGTGGAAGAGGCGCTGTCGGCCATCACCTCCAGGTTCGTAAGCGCCGGGGACGCCTACGAGGCGATCCAGGGATCGCTCGCCGACCTCTGCTCTTTCATGGGGGAAAACAGCCGGTCGTACTTCATAGAGTTCGGCAACGACGGCCGCACGATCTCGAGGGCCCTCGAGTGGTCAAGGGATGGCGACACGACGTTCTCGCAGCGTTTGCTCAACCTCGACGTCACGCGGTTCGAGAACATGGTGGCGCTTCTTAGCGCCGGCGAGCCGGTGGTGTCGGAGGATACCGCGGGTCTCGACAGCGACCTCGAGCAGGAGTTCAGGAGCGCCTTCGGCGTCGCGTCGATCGTGGCGGCGCCGGTTTTCGTCGGGGACTCCTTCCGCGGCGTGCTCGGGTTTTTCGCGGTGGAGGAGCGCAGGTCGTGGTCGCAGCAGGACGTCGACCTGCTCGAGGAGATAGCAAGCACCATCGCGAGGGCTCTCGAGCGCAGGGACTTCGTGGAGGAGCTTGCCCGGTCGGAGAAGTTCAGGTCCCGCATTACGGAGAGCATCGGCGAAGGCCTTGCGGTTCTGTCCAACGGGGTCGCAACGTGGGCCAACTCCCAGATGAGCGAGTTGTGCGGGTACAGCCTCGAGGAACTGAAGGGGAAGACCTTGCAGGCCCTGATGCCGGAACCGGAAAGGTTCCAGGAGATATCGGCCCGGCTGATCGAGTCGTTGATGGAGGAAGGCGTCTTTACGATGGAGGACAGCCTGAAGCGCGCGGACGGTTCGCTGATCGAAGTGCAGTTCTCCGTGACCTCTCTCGGCTTCAGCGGGCAGGAAGCCGGGGAGCTGCTGGTGGCGATAAAGGACGTGACCGAGTCCAGAAGGATGCGCAAGGAGGTCGAGGCGTCGGCCGAGGCGTATTCGACGTTGTTCTCCAGCGCGGGCGACGCGTTCTTCGTTCACACCCTAAACGGCAACATAATCAGGGCGAACGAGCGGGCGGCGACATACACGGGATATCCGGGGGAAGCCCTTCTGGGGATGAACATGCGAGACCTCGTCCCGCAGAGGCTGCGCGACCGTTACGACGATCTGGGGGACATTCTCGGGCGAGAGGGCGCGCTGACATTCGAGTCGCGGCTCCGGCGTTGCGACGAAACTGTCCTTCCGGTCGAGGCGACTTCCAGGCTCACGAGCATTTTCGGAAGGACGGTGGTGCTCTCGGCGCTGCGGGATATCAGCGAAAGGAAGAAGGCGGAGGAAGAGACGGTCAGGCGCGCCCTCCAGCTCGCTGCCCTCAACGAGATAGTCAAGGCTTCCACGAGCTCGCTGGACCTCGACACCGCGCTGGAGGCGATCCTCCGGGTCACGGCCGACGTGAGCAAGGCGGACGCGGCGATGGCCGTGCTCGGCACGACCATGGGGAGACGGTCTGCCCGCGTCATGATCAACACGACGGGCGGGAGCTTTCACGACGGTATCACGGACGCCGACCTTGCCGACCTGCTGACGTGGATGGCGGCGGAGCACGAGGGGACCCTGTTGCTCGAGACGTCGGAGGAAGCGGGCGGAAAACCGGGCGCGCTCCAGTTGGTGGAAGCGCTGCGGACGGCCGGCGTGGAGCAGGCGCTCTTCATGCCGCTCAACAGTGGAGAGAAATCGATCGGCATGATAGCCCTTGGAGCGCGCTCGGCCGGCACGTTCGACGAACGGGACATCGGCTTCTACAACGCGGCCGGAGCGGAGATCGGGGTGTCCATCGAGAATGCCATGATCTACCGCGAGCTCACCGCGGAGCACGAGCGGCTGTCTCTCCTTTACCGCAGCGCCCAGAGCATTTCCGGAGAGCTCGAGCTCCAATCGCTCCTCGATACGACGGCGGCCGAGGCGGCTCGGACGGTCGGGGCGGACTCGGCCCTGGTGGGCCTCATCGAGCCGGATTCGCGGGCACTGGTGTTCAAGGCCTCCTACAACCTGGACCTCGATGTCCTCGAAGGCCTCGAGCTGGAGGTTGACCAGTTCCTCGGGGGCATGGTTGTCTCCGGCAAGAAAACCGTTCTGATCCCCCCGAAGGAAAAGTATTCCGAGGAGGAGCGCAAGACGTTCGCGAAAGACCCGGTTCTCGCGAAGACGGGGGTCGACCTGGGGGTGGTGGTGCCGCTGATAGCCGGCGACAAGGTGCTCGGGGTGTTCGCGCTCGCCCAGCCGGAGGGCGCGCGGGAGTACTCCACCGAGGACGTCCTTCTGCTTGAGGCAATAGGCAGGCAGGCGGGGGTGGCGATACAGAACGCCCGGCTCTACGAGGAGACCCGGCAGCACCTGGCCGCCCTCGAGAAGGCCCACCAGGAGCTGATGGTCCTGGACCGGATGAAGTCGGACTTCGTCTCCACCGTGTCCCACGAGTTGCGCTCGCCGCTGGCCGTGATAGAAGGCTTCGCCAAAACCCTCTCGGAGCATTACGACCGTATCGACAGCGAGACCAAGCGGGACTCGATCGAGATCATCCTCAAGAAGTCCATAGCCCTCGAGGGACTGATCGAGAACATCCTCGACATGTCACGCATCGAGGAAGGGCGCCTCGACGTGTCGCGGGAGCCGTTCGACCTCATCGAGCTCTGCCGCGAGGTGAACGACGACCAGGAGCGGATCGACGGACTCCACGAGCTCCTTCTCGAGGCGGAGGACTCCAACGTGGTCGTCGTCGGGGACCGGGAGAAGGCGGAGGTCGCCCTGGGCAACCTGGTCCGGAACGCGCTCAAGTTCTCGCCGGAGGGAGGTCGGGTCATTGTCTCGGTGAGGCGGGCGGACGGGATGGCTCAGATCAGCGTGAGTGACGAGGGGATCGGTATCGAGCCCGACGAGCACGAGAGGGTGTTCGACAGGTTCTACCAGGTGGATAGCAGCGAGACGAGGTCGTTCCCGGGGTCGGGCCTGGGGCTGTACATAACCAGGGAGCTCGTCCAGTCGATGGGCGGGACAATCCGGCTCGAGAGCGCGCCCGGCAAGGGCTCCGTCTTCACGTTCACGCTGCCGCTCGAACGCCGGCCGGGGGAGACACAGTGGCGTTCAGGATTATCGACCACACCGCCGACGCGGGAATAGAAGTCGAAGCGGATACACTGCCCGGGCTCTTCGAGGACGCCGCCCGGGCGATGTTCTCGCTTATGCTGGGCGAGGGTGAAGTCGAGCGGCGGGTCGGCAGAACGGTGAGGATAGAGGCCTCGGACCCGGAAGAACTCATGTTCAAATGGTTGAACGAGCTGTTGTTTCTCGCGGGCGCCGAACGGCTGGCACTGGACGGCTTCGACGTCGAGGAGGCCGGCCTGTCCGCGCTGAAGGCGCGCGTCAGCGGCGAGCCGATCGATCCGGGAAGGCACAGCCTCGAGCTCGAGATCAAAGCGGCGACGTATCACGAGTTGGAAGTCGCGCGGCGCGGGGACCGGTACTTCGCGCGCGTAATCTTCGACGTATAGAGTCCGCGGGCGCGAAAGAGGGTGAGGCCGTGGACGGAATACAGCGAACGGGCGACTACCAGTGGGAGATCCCCGTTAGCTGGAAAGAAGGCATGCGCGTGCCCGGCACCGTCTTCGCCGACGAGGAGCTGATCGAGGCGGCGGACAGAGACGGGGCGCTCGGCCAGGTGGCGAACGTCGCTTTCCTGCAGGGGATCGTATGGCGCTCGCTGGCGATGCCCGACATCCACCTGGGTTACGGTTTTCCCATAGGCGGCGTGGCGGCGTTCGACGAGGACGGCGGTGTGGTGTCCCCGGGGGGCGTCGGATTCGACATCTCCTGCGGGGTTAGGCTGGTCAGGACGGACCTCGCCGAGGAGGAAGTCAGGCGTGCTGTTGACCTGCGAGAGCACGCGCAGCGCGGCCTTGAAGAGGGGAAGCTTCAGCAGGCCAAGCTCCAGTTTGCCGGCTACGTCGGCGACGGCAACGCCGATACGGTCATCCGAGTAGGGGATGACCTCGTAGTAGTCGCCTGCGCCGGCCTGTGCTGCGGGGCGAAAGCAGATCCCGAGATCGAG
>CAZAIS010000061.1:0-9519 GCA_964485255.1 uncultured Acidimicrobiales bacterium
ATCAAAAAACAGATCGATATGTTCCTGCGGCAGGGCGAGCCGATGGAGCCGAAACCCGGCATCATAAAGCTCATCTGAGCGACCCCTTTTTTTCCGGCAGAACCTATACTTTATGCATGCCACGTGACCGTGATCAGGCAATATTTGAAGCAGCGATCAAGCTGGGTGCCCTGTACCACCAGTGGGTAGGGACTCCCGTCTCTCCCTCCACCGCCAGCACGCTTGAATCAGCGATACAGGAGAGCGTCAGCCTCCAGCCCTTTGTAGCCGATATCCACATCTCTCTTGACCGGTCCCAGATGAGCGGGAATATCTATGGGTACTCCGAACTGAAGGGGACCATGTTCAACGTCGATCTCATCACGAAGGTGGGCACTTCATGCTGCCATGCCCGGCTGCAACGGAAAGGAGACTACCCCCTCATGGAGATCGTCTCCTGTTACGAAGAACCCTGACATCCCGATCACAGACGATCACATCCATATCGCCCCTGTCCATGCGCGAGCGCTTGATGCGGTGAAAGATTTCATGCCGGCGGGCGGGACCCCTCTCTTCCTCGTCACAAAACCATCCTCCTCGTTTGGCATCCTGCCGCGCACCGGGCAGGAGTATACGCGGGTGTTTGACGAGACGATAGCCATTGCTGACCAGGCCAGGGCTCTTGGGGTACAGGTCTTTGTCGTGCTCGGGATACACCCTGCAGAGATAACCCGGCTTTCGGCTGCAGGTTCGCTTCCCGGTGCGGTCGCAGCCATGAAGAAGGGGCTTGATGGTGCGGCTTCCTACATCGCAGAGGGAAAGGCGGTTGCCCTCAACCCCGCCACCGGGACCGCGGTATGGGAATTCGCCACGGGTGGGGCTGCCGTGGAAACGCCCTGCGTTGGAGATGACGGGACCGTATACCTCGGAGTTGGGACGCGCGTCTACGCGCTCAAGGCGGACGGTACCGAGAAGTGGTCGTTCGACCTGGGCAGCAAAGCCGACGGACCCTCCGTGGGGCCGGACGACAACATATACGCCGGCAGCGTCGGCGGAAAGATCGTCGCCCTCTCACCGTCTGGAGCCCTAGAGTGGGAGGCAAGCGTCCCGGGAAGCATTCGCTCGCCGTCGTTCGACAAGAAGGGCAACCTTCTGTGCTCCGCTGCTACGCTGTGCATGTACGCATTCGATTCCAAAGGCAGGAAACTCTGGGAGTTCAAGCCTGAGGGTGATCTGCCTGTCTATCCGGGACTTTTCGACTGGGCCAACACACTCGACACCCCCTCGGTGGGGAGCGACGGCACTATCTACGCAGGCTCCTACCACTCCCCAAACATGACGACCTCAGCGACCCAGATACCCGACTACGCGGTCTCCCCACAGGCGAAGGTGTATGGCATATCTTCCGGCGGTGTCAAGAAGTGGGAGTTCGTATCGACGTACGAGTGCGGTAGCACCCTCCACACCCCGAGCATCGGAGCCGACGGAACGCTCTATGCAGGTACGTCGTGCTGGCGCGTCATCGCGCTCAACCCGGCCAACGGGACGCTCAAGTGGGAGTTCAATACCGGCGAGGGCCAGGGGGTTTGCCCTTCGATATGGAGCCCGTCCATAGGCAAGGACGGCCTCCTCTACGCCGCGACGACCAGCGCCAAGATATTCTGTATCACGCCGGAGGGCACGGAGAAATGGCGGTACCAGGGACCTGAGCCATGGCTGCCCAACTACGGCGGTTCCAACGGGTTCACCCCTCAGCCGATAAACGAGGACGGTGTCATGTTCTCGGTGCTCTGCGAGGGCAAGGTCTTCGCTTTCAAGACAGCCGCGGCCCAGTAGCAGACACTCCAGAACTCCTGCAAAACAGGCATCGCTCTATCCGTGAGCATCTGCGTCGGCAACCCGAAGCTGTTATTGTGATACCAAGCCTTTCTGTAGTCATCGAACGTCTTACCTTGCCGGAGGGTTCTCGTTATCATTGCCATGCCTTTTACTTTCATCGAATGCACCTCCAAGGGGCGTCGCAGGGCAACATGCTGAATGCTGTGGTGCATCAATTGCTCGGCATTGCTATTAGTGTGTAGGGTGAACAATATAGGTCTCCCGCTCCGTCCTTTGTTCCAACGGCATATACCCGGTCTCGAACCGGCGACCTCGGGAGCAAATACCTCGCAGATCTAAATCACAATATTAATCAGAACATAACAATATAATACATTAGCATCAGTATTGACAGAGTCGAGCCGCAAAGCCGTATAGAGTTGTGGGTGGTGATTAATACTGATGCTATTGTATTATATTGATAATATTGTTAATTAAACATGCGTGATGCTTCTACGAGCCGGTGCCACAACAGTGTGAACAATGAACGACCGGGTCTCCGGTCCATCGAGGCTAATATCCGCCCGATTTGAGATGGTCGAGCCATCAGCGCCCTCGAGTCCGCCTGACTGAGTTAGCCTACCGGTTATCGCCCGAGCCGGAGGCTCCGCGAATACCGACCCGAACTCGAAGTGATGAACTGGATTACCGCATTGCATCATGTCCGCCCGATTGGTATGGTCGCGGGAGATAAGGGAGACCGGGTAGTCGTTACAGGGTCATATGTCCGATCGATTGATTTGGTCACGGGAGACACCGAGGACCTGGTAGTCACAACATGCGTAACACACGGCCGATTTATATTCTCGCGGGGCATACCGAGGGCCGGGTGGTCAAACGGGTGCAACTTGACCGAGGCCAATTGACTCTCAACCCGGAGAGTCCAGCCGACAGGAGACTATCATGGGGAACAGGCAGGTTGTTGTCATAGGCGCGGGTTGTGCCGGATTATCCGCCGCCTACACCTTGAAGAAAGCCGGTGTTGATTTTGTGGTGCTGGAGGCTGACGACAGGCCTGGCGGACGCTGCTGGAACATGCGAAGGGACGGGTTTCTTCTCCCTGTCGGCGCCGGCATGACCGAGAAGCAGTGGTCCGTCACCCAGAAGCTGGTGAGGGAGCTCGGGATGTCTGACGAGGTGCGTACGGCGGATAACATGAGGGTCGGCGTATGGCGAAACGGCAAGATGTACACCCTCTTCGCGGGCAAGCCTCTGGG
This sequence comes from uncultured Acidimicrobiales bacterium, assembly GCA_964485255.1. GTDB lineage: Bacteria > Actinomycetota > Geothermincolia > Fen-727 > Anoxymicrobiaceae > CAZEJS01. The sequence continues at coordinate 3,075 of CAZAIS010000061.1, forward strand.
AATGGTGAAGAACACATCTGAATATCTCAGATTCAGGGGGTGGCCCATAAGGGCTTATCCGCAGATGGCGAAAGTGTTGCTCGCCATGCTGCGGTACATGCGGAAGATCGACCGCAAGACAAGGGACTTCAGTCCGCTCCTTGAGCTCGGGGACGTGAGCACGGCACAGTTCGTGCTAGAGCACGGCGGGCCCGAGATCCTGGACCACTTCTTCTCACCCGTTCTTGGAACCATGGTCCTGGCGCGGCCCGAAGAAGTCACAATAGCGCACCTCATGGCACTGGCATACGTCGGACGGGGCGTGTGCGTCATGGAAAACGGCATGGGTTCGATAAACGAGGCGCTCTATGAAAGAGTGAAGGGCAACGTACGGCTTTCGACGCCGGTAAAGAAGGTGGTACTGGAGGGCAACCGGGTCACCGGAGTCGAGACCCCGGAGGGGTTGATTGAAACGGACCAGGTGATCTGCACCACCGATGCCGTGTTGACGAGGCGGCTCATCCCGGACTTGCCCGACGCAATCCGCAAACCCCTCGAGACGTGCGGATACAGCTCGAGCTACAACTATGTCTTCGGCCTCGAAAAGAGGGTCACACCCGAGTATCTCGCTGTTACGATGATTCCCGGAAGCGAAAAATCGATCCTGAGCACCATTTTCGAACTGGCGGGCACGGGAGGCATGAACACGGCACCGGAAGGCGCGGGACTGTTGTATTGCTTCACCGCAGGATGGCACGACGAGGAACTCGGCGTACTCCCGGAAGACGAGCGGCGCAGGCGTGTAATAAGAGAGGTTCAGAAATTCTGGCCGAGATTTCCCGATGAGCCCATGTTCACCGAGTGCATACGGTGGGACAGGGCGATCAACCTGGAGTCCCCCGGGCAGTTCCCGGCCATCCACGAATTCCTGAAGCACCACGCCAGGGACGTGGAGGGGTTATACCTGGCAGGCGAGCACCTGTTCCTCATTGCCTGTACGGAAGGCGCGTTCGCGACGGGGGAAGAGGCCGCCAACATGGTCATCGAGGATTTGTAGAGCCGCTCACCGGGGTCCGTACCGCCATACGGAGTTGAAGCTTGCGACATATGCCAGGTGCCGCTGTTCATCGATCGCGATGCCTGAGACATCCTGCTTCTCGACAGGGCCCCCGGTATTCATCCACTTCGGATGCCCGCCGGGATCAGAGATGGCGAACAGGCCGTGACTCTTCTTGTTATATTCCGGCCGTCTTTCTGACATCAGTGGGACCGGCTCAGGGACGAAGGCCCCGGCGTACAGGACGTCCGAGGACCTGTCGTAGGCGACAGGTGAGAAGTAGTATGAGTCCTCTCCGCCGAGGCTGGACCACCCGGGCACGGTCACAGCTTTTTCACAGCGTGCTACACCCGTACGTGGAGCTCTGTCCGCACGGGGGCGATCGATAGCCGGATGGTAGAGGATGTCGCGGATCCGATCGTACGCCAAACCACCTTCCCCGCCGGTCGCGGAGCCTCCTCCGGGAATCCGCCCGATGTCTGTCCAGGTGCCGTTCTCGTATCTCCATACGCCCCGGCCCCGGCTGTCGTTGGCCACGAACAGCACCTTTCTGCTTGAATCGTAGAGCAAGGAGGTGGTCATCGCACCCCCGGGGCCGCCTTTCACCTCTGACCAGGACGGCCCCGACAGCGGATTGACGCATTCGTACAGGCCTGCCTGGGTCCCGGAGTAGAGGACATCGCGGTCCGCGTCGTAGGCCAGGCAGAAGTTCGAGCCGACCCCGTTCGTGTTTTTCCACTCCCCGGTGGTCTCTCCTCCGGTCCAGTAGAAGACACCTGAGGCTCCAGCCGCGAAGAGAACGTTATTCGTCTCGTCGCAGCAGAGCGCCCGCGTACAATCGACCGGCCCGCCACCGGTCATCTCTGTCCACTTCGGGTTACTTCCGGGCGAAGAGCAGCGAAGCACACCGCCTTCACCGCAACCGGCGAAGAGGATGTCGTGCGCCTTGTCGTAGGCGAGGCATACGATCTGTCCCTCGAAACGGTCCGGGATCAGACCCGCGCTGATGTTGCTCCAGGCGGGTGACACGGAAGAGGACTCGCCGCACCCGGCGGCAAGCTGAGCCGCCATGAGTGTCAGGAGCGCGAAACATACGAACCGGATTGGACTTTTATTCTTCACGTGCCACGTCCTTTGCGAACGATCTCGACAACAGCGCGTTTCCCCGAATGACCGCTTTGCACAGCGATTATATGCTCTTCACGGCCTCTTTCCACTCATCCTTCGTGACACCCTCGCCCGAGGGTGCGGAAGTCCGTGCCGTGGGCCCCGAACAGCCGGCGGAGGCGACGTCTATAAAGGTGTAGTCGCTCATTCCGGTTGGCACGCGCCGGCTTGATGGAGCAGGTCGTGTCGCCACCAATACTAGAATGCACGTGCCGGTCAACCGGTTGCCCTCGCCCGGGCGGACATGCCCGCTCGAGGCGTCATGCCGCGTTCGTGGCGTAATGTTTGCGAGGGACCGGCATTGGTGTATACTGGCGCGGGCCGGACGGCGAACCTGGAGCACCTCATGCAGGTTGAAGCGCGGATTTCTCCCGCTGAGGCGGGAGCCAACAGGAAGCTCACCGCGGTTGAAACGATCCGCTTCGCCCTTTCGATGATTCTCAAGCCCGCGGAGGCGGTGAAGGGCGCCCTGGAGCGGGTCCCCTGGCCGGTTTGCCTGGCGGTCTCGGGGCTTGCCTTCACCCTTTTCTTCCTCCAGACGGGCCTGGACAGGCATCACGTCCGGACCGCGGGCGCCGGATGGGTGGTCGGTTTCTCTTTCCTGGGGCTCGCAATGGGCACGGCGGGGGTGGCCTTGCTGGCGCTCATGGCATGGGCGGCGGCACGCCCGCTGGGTTGCGAAAGGCCGTTCGACTGGACGATGCGCGCGTTCGGGCTTGCCTATACCCCGACTCTCATCTTCGCCGCCGTAGGGATCCTGTTCAACCTGGCGGCGGGGTGGAACACCGCCGTGGCCTTTGGTGTCACCGGCGTCCTCTGGGCCCTGTATCCGATCCTGACGGTCGTCCGGGAGATGACCGGGGACAGGCTGGCCGCTAGTCTCGCCATGACCACCGTCCTCGGCGCCCTGATACTGGGCGCCTGGGCGCTTCTGGGGATATAGGGGGCGGGCGTGAACGATACCCGGAGCGGCGGATCTTCCGAGATGGTCTTGAACCTGCTAATCGTGGCCGCCTGCTTCGCCCTTCTTTCCTGGCTCAACGGCCGCTACTCGGTCAGGGGGGCGGGCAACGTCGCGCTCTACACTTTCCTCGGGTTCACGCTGGCCCTGCTCTTCCTGGCGGTCCTGGCGGGCCTGAACCTGGCCACGGACCCCGGGCTTCGACGGTCGCTGGGCTTCACCGGGGCCTGGGAGGCCGTATTCCGCGGCTTTCTGACCATGATCCCCTTCACGCTGCTGGCCCTGCTTGCCGAACTCGCCTTCAGGTGGACGGCGGCCCCCGCCTTCATCCAGGCGGGCATCATGACCTCGGGAGCAGCCGTGGGCGTTGAGATCGCTCGCCGCGCCGGGTCCAAGATCCGCTACACTGTTGTCTGCATGGCGGGCGCCTTCGCATTCTCCATCGCCTGGATAGCCTTCTCGTGGATATTCACGAAGGCGGTGATGTGATGGGCGCCCGTCCGCGTCGCTCGAGAAGGACACTCGCGCTTCTGTTCGCCTCCTTCATGGTCGTTCCGATGATGATGTCGCTGGCCTTTCTTTTGCTGCCGCGCATCTCCTCGCAGGAGACAGCCTCGGCCGCCGCCGCTCGAGAGACGGATAAGACCGTTTCGTTCAAGATCAAGATCCTGGGCACGCTGAACAACGATACGTCAGGTGATGAGTTGGCGGATTCAGCCCAAGCCGACCTCGTCGACCTCATGCAGCGAAACCCTGTCATTGTGCGTGAGGACAGGCGCGCCGAGGCCGATTCCGGGAAGCCGGGCCCTGACAAGGAGACCCTCAATTACAACTTCGAAGGCAGGTACAACAACTCGTTCAACAAGCTCAGCGGTTCGGTCACCTCGTTGATGCGCGTCAATGCTTTGAGCATCGGCCCGAAGAAGGGTTATTGCATCAATAACCAGACTTTCAAGGGCGAGCTCGAGCTCGAGGTCACAGAAGGCAAGAATATGACCGGGACGCTTACCGGCGTGCAGGAGACCTGGCGCACGTATGAGGACGGGGATACCGACTCGCGGTTCACCAAGAACGTGAACCAACGGCTCAGCGCGCAGGTCGAAGACGGCGCCAAGGACACCGGCACCAAGGATGACGATGAGAAGACCGGTGACAAGGATGGCACGGAGAAAACCGGCGACGAGGACCACCATGCGGGCGGCAAGGTGCCGGGGCCGGGAAGCTGGCCGCAGTGGATCTTCGGCACGACGGTTGCCGGTGCCATCGCCGCCGGCCTGGGACTGCTGGGGGGACTTCCGGGCTCAGCCCCACCCCCCGTAACTATCGCGGGGCCGGAGGTTCAGCCCCGGCGTCCGACCGATGACGCTCCCCAGGAGGACGGTGCCGCCTACATGGGGTCCGCGGGTTACTACGGGGACATCTTCCGGGACTTCTTGAAGAACACATTCAATGACGTCAAAAGAATGCCGGGCCAGGTCTATGACAAAGGCAAATGGGTCTATAACGGAGTGACCGACCCGGATAACTGGCGCGACGCGGTCGACCGTATCCAGAATTGGAATCACGACATCCTCACCGGTCAAAAAGAGCTGGTCTCCGACATGGTCAAGGACCCCGCCGGTACCATCGACAAAGGATTGATGGGCGCGAGCGATATAGCAGTGGGGGTGACAGAGGCCATCAAGAACAACCCCCTTGGCGTCATCAAGGACATCCTGACGGTTGACTGGTGGAAGAACGCCATGGACCCCAACAGGCCGATAATCGAGCGCCTGGGCTACTCGACGCTTGCGGGCCTGAACGCTATAGGCCTCATCGAGAGCGCCGCGGGCATAAGCAAGTGGTTCACGGGAGGCGCAGGAGCGGGCCTGCTGGACGACGGTGTCCGTGGAGTCGGCCTGGCGGATGACCTCCCAAGGGGTGCTGGCGCCGGGGAGAGACCTCCCCGCGTCCCCATGCTGGAGCCGAGAGGGAACGTCTTCCACGAGTTGACCACGGCTCAGGAGACACATTTCAATCACCTGTGGAACAACAACCTTCAGGAAGCGAAGAGCAACGTCAAGCACATGAAGAACGCGCTGAACAAGGGCAACGTCCAGGACCGCATCGACGCGGTCGTCAGGGTCCAGCGAGACCCGCTTTCCAAGAACAACCTCAACGGCAGGACCAGGCAGACCATAAAGAAGTTCAAGAAGCAACTGGCCGGACTCCAGAACACGGCGATGGACGACACCATCGCCCAGATCTCCGAGCGAACGGGGATCAACCGTAACAGGATCAGGGTTTTCAGGGGGACAAATCCCAGGAGGCCCGGCTCGAGGATCCGGGTGAGCATGGACCAGGACTTCACAATCGAGATAGTGGACGAGAACGGCACGGTGGTTGACTTCCCCGCCAGGGACGCACAGGGCATCTACGACAATAATTTCTATCGGGCCGCCGGGAGCCCGCGTGGCGTCACTCCCGCTGAGCTGGGGGAGAGCTGCGGGAACATCGCGGTGGACCAGCACTCCGCAGAGTCATTGACGTTCACCAAGGAGGGCGACTTCGATAACCTGATGGCCGGCGAGGCTACGTCACACCCGGAGACGGTTGGAGATTCACTGCGGTACAAGTCGGATGAGCCTTTCATGAGGGCGGACGAGCTTGCCAGAAACGGACACATCACGGAGGCGATGAAGGAGCGCTGGATGGGCCAGAGGGAGACGGTGAAGGCCTTCAGGAACCAGGTCGAAGGGCGTCTCGATTACCTCGAAAGGCACCCGGGTACGGTAAGGACGCCCGGCCTGGACAGCAAGATAGCCAACGTCCGGGATACGATTGACCAAATGGAAAAGATGGTCAAGGAGGGCGCCTCGCCGGTGAGAATAGACAATTTCCTCAGGTCCAGGAACACGACCGCGGAGGATCTTGCCAAACAGGTTTCCGAGATCTACAAGGTCCTGGGGTCCTAGTGTTCAGCCCCACGGGTGGATTGACGCACCGAGAGCATCGCCTCTCCGCGCCTGCAGGGTGCGCGACGGGGCCGTACTCGGCGCGTATGCCGAGGGAGCGAAACGAAGCAGGCGTGAGTGCAGCGGCTTTCGAATGGCGGGGTATCCGCGGGATTGAGCACTAGAGCGGACAAGGAGAGGATGAGCATGGCCGAGTACGCCTTCTACAGCTTCGTGCCGGACACCGGCCTTGGCGTCGGGCAGCAGTTGCTGCCCGTCCCGGTGCGCCGCGAGATGGAGAGCGAGGTATTCGGCGGCGACGAGGTCCGCGTGGACCTTCTCTACGAG
>CAZAIS010000062.1:0-9494 GCA_964485255.1 uncultured Acidimicrobiales bacterium
CTCCTTCGAGACGAGGTATGATATCGAGGGTTTATGCGACAGGCTCCTGACCCCCGGGAGTTAAATCTGTGGAATAATAATTGACGGTCGCCGGGTGGGTGTGGTTGCGCTGAACCCGGCGTGACGGCTTCAAGTCTCATGCCCGGGCCGGCCGGGACTGACGGCAGGAGGCGTAATGGGAAGCGGATTCAGCGTGCTGGGCCTTTCCTGCAGCCCGCGCAGGGAGGGAAACAGCGATCTCATGTGCGACAGCGCCCTCGAGGGCGCGGCACTGGCGGGCGCCACCGTCGAAAAGGTGAGCGTGGCCTTCCTGGACATACATCCCTGCAAGGCGTGCAACGCCTGCTTCAAGACCGGCCGCTGCGTTCAGCGGGACGACATGCAGGCGCTCTACCCGAAGTTGCTGTCCTGCGAAGGGATAATCCTGGCTGCTCCGATTTTCAGCATGAACCTCGCGGCTCAGGCGAAGATAATGATAGACCGTTTGCAGTGTGTCTGGTCGAAGAAGTTCGTACTCGAGGAGCCGGCGGTCCCCGATGAGATCAGGGGAAAGCGGCGCGGCCTCTGGCTGGGAGCCGCCGGGCTGGACAAGCCGGAGGTTTTCGAGCCCGCGCTGCCGACGGTGCGCTACTTCTTCGCGATGCTGGAGATCAAGCCCTGGGAGCGTGTCCTGTACCACAACGTGGACGACAAGGGGGCGATCAAGGATGTCCCGGGGGCCCTTGAAGCATGCCGTGACGCCGGCGGCCGCCTGGTGAGAGGCTCTTGACGGAGGTTGGTAATGGCTGAGCAGATTATCGTTGGAGCGGGGCTTTCCGGGCTCGTGGCGGCGATTACGCTCGCTCGGAAAGGATACTCGGTACGAGTCCTTGAGAAGTACGAGACCGTGGGAGCGCAGCCGGAGAGGTGGCCGATGGTCGATGTGACTCCCATGATACCCGAGGAGATGAGCCGCTACCTGGGTATCCCCATCGGCGAGCCGCAGGTCAAGCCTTGCAGGGTGCTCAACGGGTACTTCTGGGGCAAGCGTTTCGAGATTCCCATCGAGAGGTCCAACCTCAAGGTCGTCGAGCGCGGCCCGCGCGCCACGGGACTGGACGGCTACCTGCTCCGGGTCGCCGAAGCAGAGGGGGTCAAGGTCGAGTTCGAGCAGGCCGTCCTGGGCCAGGGGGCGATCGCGAAGCTACCCCCGGATACCATTATCGCCACCGGTCTGTACGCTGAAACGTTCGACGCGCTCAACATCCCCTACACTATGGGATGGTGTTACGGGGCCAAGGGGCGCGGAGACCGCGATGGGGAGGCCGCGATATATTTCGGGGATTACACGAACGATTACGCTTACTGGTCAAGCGTCAACGGGATCGAGTCCGTTCTGTTCTTCACCCGCAACCCGATAAGGCGTGATGATCTCGAGGAGTTTTCGGGGGAGCTGGAGCGGACCGAGGGAATCGAGGTCGACGAGTGGCTTCAGGGCTACGGGCCGACGCCGACGGCCGGGTTCTCCAACCCGCGCCTTTTCGCCTCGGACAAGATCCTGGCGGGCACTATCTCGGGGATGATGGAACCTTTCGTGCTGTTCGGAGTTCACGGAGCGCTGGTATCCGGCAGGATAGCGGCCATGGCGGTCGAGGACCGCGATGGGGGATATCGCGAGTTCAAGCGGCAGCTTACCACCTGGAAGAGGATGCTTCTCAACCGCAGGATCTATAACCGCATGACCCCGGGCATGAAGCGGCGAGCGGTAGTGGGACTCAACACTCTCCTGGGCTCAACCGGGAGCGCGGGAGCGAGGATGCTGGGCGGCGCCTTTCACGCCGTTCCTGGTTACATGAGGCAGCAGAGGGCGTACAAGACGTCACATCCGACCGGCTCGGTCGGCTGAGCGAAGCGGGTGCGCCGTCCAGACGGGGTGGAAACACGGGAATCGGGGGTGGTCGCGATGACAGGTGGCAAGGCTCGGTGGCTCGCGGCGGGTTGGGCGCTGGGGGCGGCGGCGGCCGGAGCGTGGTACCGGAGGAACCGCGCGGTTCAGATAATGCCGGTCGGCATGTTCGAGAGCAGGAACGTTCAGGATCTCAACAGGGGGCTCGTCCCCGAAAACGACGCCCAGCATCCCTATGACAACAGGTTCTACTGGGAGTGGTGGTACTTCGACGCGGCCTTCGACGACGGGCACCGTTGCGTGCTGGAGCTGCAGACTCCCAACATCGTTAACATGTTCAACCAGGATGAGGCGGCGATGCTGTTCAACGTCTACACGCCCGAGGGCGTGGAGTACAACAACATCGTCCCGTTTCCGGCGGACATGTGGAGTTCTTCGACTGCGACCTGCGACGTGGCCATCGGCGACAACACCATCAAGGGATTCTACCCGGAGTACAAGGTAAAGTTCTCCCATGAGAACCGCGCATGCGACCTCACGTTCACGACCCTGATCCCCGGCTGGACGCGTGGCACGGGGGCCATAATGTTCGGCACGCCGGCGAAGAACAACCTCTTCGGGTGGGTCGTCGCTCAGCCTCGCGCCAGGGGCGAGGGGACTCTCACGGTGGACGGGCGGGACCACGTCGTGAGCGGCATCGGATACCACGACCATAACTGGGGCTCAGGTTTCCTTCCCCTCTACGTCTCGCACTGGATCTGGGGCAGGCTTTCCACGGAGCGCTTTACGATGATATTCGCCGACATATCGACGACCAGGAAATGCGGCGGCTACTCCGTGCCGCTGGTCTTCCTGGCGCTGGACGACAAGATAGTGCTCGAGTCCGCTCGCGCGGAATGCAGGGCATACGACTACGTGAGCGACTCGCAGGGATTCCAGGTGTATCCGTCCAAGGTCGATTTCGAGTTCGCCGAGCGGGACGTCTCCGGCCGGCTTAGTTTCGAGATGACAAAGGAGCTGGAGATGGTTAACACGCTCAAGGACAGGATCCCGGGACCTATCCTTGACATGGTGAGCAAGACTGTGGCAGCCCCCGCCTACTACCGGTTCCTCTCCGACTACAAAGGCTGGATAGAGGTCGGCGGTGAAAAACTCGAGCTCGACGGCGAGACGCACTGGGAGTACATGGTAATGGACCTGCGTGCCGGGCAGATCCCGAAGCGGGGCCCCAAGCTGGAGCTCTAGCCGCCCGGTTCCCTGCCCGGGACGCCGGCCCCGGGCCGCGCGGAACAGAAAAAAGTAAACAAAAAGTAAAAAGTGAACGACGCCTCTTAGAAGTTGTTGTCTTGGAGGGGTTGTTGGAAGTAGGGGTGGAGTCCGGTGGGGAGGTCGTGGTAATCGATCCCGGCGATCGTCGGGCTGAGGTCTACCGAGTTATAGGAGTCCCAGAAAAGGGCGGGCCGCTTTTCGAGGCCGTTTCTCCTGATGAAATCGAGGGCCGCGGCGAAGGTCTTGCCAGTGTAGGTTCCCTCCAGGACGATCCCGTCACGCGAGCCGGCGAGCTGCACCGCGTCCATGCCCTCGCGGGTGAAGCTCGCGTAGGTGGGACCGGCGAAATCGTCGATCAACAGTATGTCGCGAGGGTGGATGGTCCGTATCCCGAGGCCGGCGCAGTGCCGGCCGATGAACCGGGCGGCCCTGTTGACGTGCCCGGCGAGCAGGTACCTGTTGCACATGATCCTGTCGACGACCCTTACGGCTACGACTTCGCCGCGAAGCCCGGCGAACCGCGCCCCGAGAATCAGCCCGGCAGCGGTGCTGCCGCTCCCGTAGGCGACGAAGATGAAGTCCGGCTCCGGCAGGAGTCCCGCGTCGATTTGGCCCTTGAGCTCGAATGCGGCATCCACGTAGCCGATGGTCCCCCGAACGTTCGAGCCCCCCGGGGGAATGACGTAAGGGAGCTTCCGCCCCCGGGCGTCGAGGCCGAGCATCATGCCGCGGGCGAAACCCGGCACCTGGCTCAGTGGGGAGCCGGTCAGGACGAACTCCGCGCCGTGCGCGTAGTCCAGGAGGAGGTTCTTCCTGACATAAGCGGCGTTGGGCTGAGGCATGAGTACGGCTACCGTCCGCATCCCGAGCCGCTCGCCGTGAATGACCGTGGCAAGCACGTGGTTGGAGCCCACCGCGCCGAAGGTCAGCAGGACCTCGTGGCCGCCTGCCCGGGCTTCCGCGAGGAGGAACTCCAGCTTGCGCACCTTGTTTCCCCCGTAGAAGGGGGAACTCAGGTCGTCGCGCTTGACGTAGAAGTCCCGCATGCCCGTGGTCTCGCAGGTTCCGGTCATTTTTTCGACCGGCGTCGGATAGTCGCCAAGGGGCATCCATCTCAGTGCTCCCCGCAACCCGGGACACTGCTTGAAAATCTCCGGCCTGTCCGCCAATGGACCACCTTTCCCAGCGGGCCGCCGCCCGCGCCAGGCCCGGCGCGATTGGATGCGCCCGGACCTCCTATATAGTATAAGAACGATTGAATGGATGCTTTGAGCAGCTTCCTCATAGGCGTCATGGACGAGGTGGGATACTCGATATGCCACCAGATGCCCGGGCGGTGCCTGCACTACGGCGGCCGGGCGCTCCCGGTGTGTGCCCGCGATACGGGGATATTCCTTGGTTTTGCGGCATGCACTCTCGTCCTGTTGATCGCCTACCGTGGGAGAGCTCCGAGGTACCCATCCCCGTCGAAGACGGCCGTGCTGGTCCTCCTGGTATTGCCCACGGTCATTGACGCGCTGACCTCGTACGCTGGCTGGCGAGCCTCCGGCAACGCGATACGGCTCGTGACCGGCGCACTGGCGGGCACCGGGATCGCGGCCATCCTGTTTCCTCTGGCCGCGGGCAGCCTTGCCGTACTCAGGCGCAGCGAGCCGGGCGCCGGGCGGGACAGGATGCTCGACTCCCGGTGGTCTACGCCGGCGCTCCTCCTGGTTCCGGCGGCGGTTTCTCTCGCGCTGTGGCCTTCCCCGCCGGGCGCCTACTGGCTCTGGGCTCCCCTCGTGACCGCCTCGATCTTGTTCGCCCTTTTCTGCCTCAATACGACGCTGATCATACTGGTGGCCGAATGGTTCCGGGGAGCCGGCCGCGTCCCGGCCGCTTCTGTCGCTTTCCTTCTTGCGCTCGCCATGACTGTCGGAGAACTGACCGTCTCCAACAGGTTGCACTGGATGGTGGACAGGTTGCTCTGAGCACCTCGCAAGGTCGTGACTCCACGAGCGGCAAACTATAGAATAACCGCGAGCGGTATACGGCCGTGGGCCCGGCGGAAGAGGAGGCTTGAGTCAATGCACGTTCCCAAGGAGAAGCTTAGGGTAACCATACTGGTGGAGCGATTCCGCATTGTGGGGGACATGTACCGCTTTCCCGGAGCGCGCCTCCTCGACCTCGTGAACATCAAGGATACCGCTTTCATCCCCGTCACCGACGCCCAGATCTACAGCCTGAGCGACGGCAAGCTGTTGCATTCGACCTCGTTCGTGGGCGTCAACCGCAACGCGATCACGTTCTTCTACCCCATCGAGGAGTCGGCGCAGGCCGAGAGCGCGGAGGCCACCTACCGGTAGCGGGGACCGCCGGGTTACTTCGCCGGGGTCTGGAGCACAGAGACCTCCTTGCTCGACGCGATCCTAGCCAGTTTCTTGAGGGCGTTGATGTGCTTGGAGATCAGGGTGTTCGCGTATTTTACGACCGTGACCTTGATGCTCTGGACCTGCGCGCCGGTGGGTAGAAACAGGACCTGCGCCTGGCGGATCTCGTCATCGCTGTAGCCCGCCAGTTGGAGCTTGTCCGTGACCTCTTTCACAACCAGGTTCTGGTCGTGGTACGCATAGTAGTTGTTGGCGGCCGCGTTGGCTATGTCGTCCGCGGTCTGAGCTACATTGAACCTCTCCCATATCAGGGGACCGAACTCGACGATGAGCAGTATCACGACGGCGAATATCACACCGAACGTAATGATTCTCCGCAGGATCTGTCCGTCCTCACGGGATAAAAGTTTCCTCGCGCGCAAGATCGGCCTCCTTCGGTAACGCCCGGGCGCGGGCTCACTCCTCCATTATAGTATCCTCTTCCACGGGATTTACGCCGTGGGGCTCGATGTCGTACTGCTTCCGGCGGAGCACACGGCCGATGAGCCTCTTGAGAGCGGCCATCTCCTCGGACTTAAGAAGCATGGTCAACACCACGTAGACGATAGCAGATACCGCCAGCGCGGCGACCACCTCCACGAGCTGCTGCCAGAATTTCGTAAACCCGAAGAGCGACTCGCACAGCTCGGCGGTGCCCCAGCACGCGACCCCCGTCACGGCGGAGGCTGCGAGTATCTTCGCCATCGAGATCGCGACCCGTCTGCCGTCCAGTCCGCCCAGGCGGCGGCTGAGTATGATCCACGTAAGTATCGCGCCGAAGAAATAGGCGGTCGTGTTTCCCAGGGCCAGGCCCGCGACCTTCATGACGTTGCTCCGGAAGCCGTAGAAGTAGATGAAATCGACCGCGATGTTGAGCCCGATGATGGCCGCCGCCACCAGCATGGGCGTTTTGGTGTCCTGCATCGAGTAGAAGACCTTGAGCGCCAGCATGAAGAACGAGAAGAAGAACAGGCCTATAACGAAATAGAACACCACGCTCGAGAGCATGGCGGTATCGCTGGTTCCGAACCGGAGCCTTTGCAGAAGCAGCCGCACTATGGGAGTGCTCAGGATGGCGTAGATCACCGAGGAAGGTATGACCACGAACGCCGTGGTCCGGATGCCCAGCGAGGCCGTCTCCACGATTCGTTTTCTATCCTTCTGGACGTGTTGCTCGCTGAGGCTGGGGAACAGCGCGGTGATGATGGATACGGCCACGATCCCGTACGGCAACTGGAAGAATATCCAGGCATACTGGTACGCGGATATCCCACCGGTAACCTGCGCGGCAAGGATGTTCACTACCCAGAGGCCGACCTGGTTCACCAGCACGTATACCACCACCGGGACGGCCAGCCGGGCCAGCTTCCTTATCGCGGGGTGCTTCATGTCCAGGACGGGCTTGTACCGGAAGCCGGTCCTCCGCAGCCAGGGGAGCTGTATCATGGCCATCGCCACCACACCGAGCGTCGCGCCTATCGCGAGAAGGTACTTGTTGGGGTGGAAGTAATAGACACCGACGGTGGCAATGACCACGATGTTGTTCGCGATCGGGGCGAAAGCGGGTATCGTGAAGTGCTTGTACGAGTTGAGGATGCCGGTGTAGATCGCGCAGAAGCCGTAGAAGATAACCTCGAAGATGAAGAATCGCAGGAGGAACGTCGCGTCCGCTTCCATCTGAGTCCTCCCGTGGGCGAGGAAGGTCTGGGCCTTGATGACCCACGGGGCGGCGACGCAGAGCACTATGGTGATGGTCGTGAGCACGATGAGGGTCAGATTGAATATAGAGTTCGCGACGTGCCAGGCTTCCTGTTCGCTCTTGGTCTGGAGGTACTCCACGAACACCGGAATGAACAGGGACGCGATCACCCCTCCGAGTATCAGGTCGTAAACGATGTTGGGAGTGATGTTGGCGAGATTGAAGGCATCGGCCATCTGCTCGACCGTGAGGCCGAGGACCGAGGCGAGCGCGGCCGTCCTGATGAAACCGGTTACCCGGCTGATGCCGGTTCCCAGGGTCATCACAGAAGCGCCCCGGGCGAAAGACGCGGCCTTCAGTTTAGGCTTCGGACTCCGCGCCCCGTGGCCCTTCGTCGTCACTCGGGAGGTTCCTTCGCCGATGCTTGCCTGCCTTTCGTCTCGAGGCGGCCCGCGCGATCCATACGGCGCCGATAAGGACCAGCAGACCTCCCACTACGGCGATCGCGAACGTGTTGAACCTGCTTGTCAGGACCGTGAAGTCGACCTCGCCCAGGATGAAGTTGCCCGCCTCGAGGCGTGCCTGGAAGCGTACCCGCCCCTTTTTCTTCACCTTGACCGGTATCTCAAGTAGGTTCTCCTTCGGCTCCAGTTTGACCTTCTGAAGCGAGCCGTCGGGAAACGTCAGCCCGTTGCTGGCGAGCCGCAGGGTCGCCGTTATCCGGAACGAGGTCCCGTTCACGATCGAGAGCGGTATCTTCGCGCTCGCGGAGGCGAGGGTTATGGACCCCATCGCCGGGATATCCACCTTGCCCACTTCGGTGTCGATCGTCTTGATAACAGCGCTCGCGTATCCGAGGCCTTCCACCTTCCTGTCCCACTCCCGCCACACGTCACTCTGGCTGACGGCAAGGTTTTTCTCGAGTGGCCCCAGAATAGGATTGCTCTTCAGGACCATGGACGAGAAACTCTTGAGCCTCTGCCTGGCCTTGGAGACCTCGATGAAGTAATCGTCGATGGGACCTTTCGCCTCGGGGATCTCGAGTGGATCGTTGTCCAGGGTCGGCACGGTCATCATGCTCTCGGCCAGTGTTGCGGTCTTGATCCAGGGGGCAGTGGTGAGAGCGCTTACGATAGCCTCCAGTACCTCACGAGAAGGCCGCCAGGTCGACGGCCAGACGACGGCACACGCCCTGGCGACATCGGGCTGCTCGAGATACAGGTTCATCATCTCAGCCAGTATGACCTGGGCCACCCCGTGGGCGTCCCCACTGCCGGCCACCAGGTCGAAGAGCTTGCGCAGGCGCGCGTCCTGGACCAGAGAGACGGTATTCCGGACGCCCCCGGCGCCGGAGACGTTCACCGGGTTGCAGAGGGTGTTTCCCCTGGCGAGCCTCCTGCCCTCCCTGCTCCGCTGGAGGGCCTCGTCGGAGATGAGGAGACACCGGCCGGCGTCCCGGCCGACCTCTCGCAGCACCCGGCTGTTAATGGCGAGCCCGGGCGGGCAGAAGTACTCCCCGCTGAGCGCAACGTCCAGGTCTTCCTCCAGGTTTTTGCGACCGATGCTGAGATGTGCTCTCGCGTCGGATGCCCACTTGAGGGAAACGAGGGTCTCAAGGTTCGGCGAAGTGTACGGCTGGGGCAGGACCTGGTTGTGGGCGGACTGCGCCAACCGCCGGAAAGCGCTCAGGGTTCCCGAGGCGTTTATCGCCTGCCGCGAGCTCTCTTTCCTGTGCTGCGCCGTATCGCCGGTCTTCAAGGTATAGCCGCCGGTCATGGCACCGAGTTCCTCGAGCAGGATCGGGGACAGCGAGAAGGCGGCGTTGAAACCCTGTGATTTCTCGATCGTATCGAGCAGCGTGGCATACCAGCCGGGCTCCCTGCCCGAGGGGTCACACTCCGCCGCCAACTCGTCGTCTTTGAACAGGCCGTCAGGACTGCGGTGGGGCGGCTCGAGCGTGTCGTAGATGATGGAAAGGCGCAGAGGCGTGATCTCGGCACCCTCCTCAGTCGAGAAAACTATTATCTCGCTCGTGACGCCGGCAAGCTCGGCGCCCGCCTTCAAGGCCTCGAGTGTCACGGGGTAGACGCCGTTCCGGAAACGCCCCTGGGCCAGCGTCATCTTGAAGGAGAAGGGGTTGTTGCCGGGGTCGAGCGTGAGGTCCCGCCCCAGCGTTTCAGTCTGGCGGTAAGACTTGGCAGGTGTTCCCTTCAACGTTTCATCGAGGTCCGGG
>CAZAIS010000063.1:0-9493 GCA_964485255.1 uncultured Acidimicrobiales bacterium
CCTGGAGGGCTTCGCCCTGGAAGAGATCTTCCCCGGCACGCCCGTCGCCGAAGACGGCTACGTCTTTCCGCTCTTCGAGCGCAACAGGTATCTAGGCGCGATAGTCATCGCCGGGAGGTCGGGGATCAACCTCTCGGTAGACGAGGAGGACCTCCTCGCGACCATCGCCAACCAGGTCGCGGCCGCCCTGGCCAGGGCCCGGCTTCACGAGAGCCTGCGGGAGGACGAGATCATCCACAGGCGCCTGCTCCACCAGACCATCACCGCGCAGGAGTCCGAGCGCAGGAGGCTCGCGGCGGAGATCCACGACAGCGTGGTCCAGTCCCTGGTCGGGATATCCTACCGGCTGCAGGCCGTCGAGAAAAAGCTCAGCCCCGAGGGCGACGACGAGCTGCGCGCCGACATCAAGGTGGTCGAGGAACAGTTGAACACCAACATCAGGGAGTTGCGTGACCTGCTGCTCGGCCTGCGGCCGCCGATGCTGGACGACATGGGGCTCTACAAGGCGCTCGAGGTACACTTGAAAAACTTCAAGACGCGGAACTCCATCCAGTACAGCTTCCAGCTCCCGGAATCACCGCCCAGGCTCACGCGCGACGCGCAGATCAACCTGTTCCGGATAGTCCAGGAGGCGCTGAACAACGTCGAGAAACACGCGGGCGCTTCGCACGTCACCGTCGAGATAGGAACAACCCCCCAGAAGCTCTTCCTGACGGTTCGCGACGACGGGAAGGGGTTTTCCGCGGCCAGGTCGCGGGGAAAGCCGAGGAACCTCGGCATCGCGGGCATGCGTGAGAGGACCGAGCTCCTCGGGGGTCAGATAAAGATGAAATCGGAGTCCGGGCGCGGCACTATCGTATCGCTGGACGTGCCGTTGAGACAGATCGTGGAGGGATAGCATGGCTGTCAAAGTGATGATCGTCGACGACCACAACCTCGTCAGGGAAGGGCTGAAGGCGGTCTTCGACCAGGGGGAAGAAGTTGACGTAGTGGGAGAAGCGGCCTCCGGCGAGGAGGCCATAGAGATGGTGGACAAGCTGCGCCCAGACGTCATCCTGATGGACATCAGCATGCCCGGCATGAACGGCATTCAGGCGACCAAGGCCATACGCGATTCACACCCCGAGGCCAAGATCGTGATTCTCACTATGCTCGACCAGGAGGGCTACGTGTACGAGGCTATCAAGGCGGGAGCAACCGGGTACATGCTGAAGAGCACGTCCTCCGACGAGCTGGTCAACGCCATCCAGACGGTCAACGAGGGTAAGGCCCTGCTCCACCCGGACGCAACGGCCCAGTTGCTCAAGGAATTTGTCCAGCTCGCTGAGAACAAGGCGAAGGACTACGGCCTGTCGAACCGGGAGATGGAAGTGCTCCAACTGCTCTCGGAGGGCAAGACGAACAAGGAGATCGCCGAGGCGCTCTGGATAAGCGAGCAGACCGTGAAGACGCACGTAGCCCACATCTTCGACAAGCTGGGGACCTCGGACAGGACCGAGACGGTGGCCCGCGCGCTTCGAAGCGGGCTCGTGACCTAAGTAGTCCTTCCTTCCGGTCCGGCATCGCGCCCCGTCGCCTCCCCCCGGTCGAAGCGTGCTCTCGCGGCCCGCGGGCGGGTGGACCACTCGGGCGGCGGGCGGACCGGTTCGGGCGCGGCCGCGTTCAGGGAACGGAGCGGGAAGCTAGCGCTCCCAGACCGGGTACTCCATCCAGGCCGGGACGCGCACCTCGAGCGCCTTGTGGGCGACGGAGAGCTCCAGGGACTCCCCCGCGTTGTACTTGTATACCTCGCCGTCCACCTGGATGAACGTCTCCTCCTGCAGGTTGACCCGGTAACTCGGACTGGCGTCCTTTATCACCTTGTCCGACCTGTAATCCCTGTTCATGCAACGCATCAGCAGGTACCACGCGCGGGCGGGCGAAAGCGGGCGGAGCGCGGACATGTTTAGAATACCGTCGTCCATGAGGGCGTCGGGCATCCACCAGACGTACCGGCCGTAAAGGGGCGCGTTGCCGAACACCGCGATCAGGAACCTGCCGTCGTAGACCGCGTTCTCGCTCTCGATGTGGACCAGCCTGGATGAGTTGCGCAGCCTCTCCTTGAAGACCACCCGCAGTCCGACGGCGAAGTACGCGGGTATCCTCACCCTCTTGTGGCTCAGCGTCTGGTAGGCGATCTGCGCGTCGACCCCCAACCCGACCGTCACCGCCGCGTAGTTGTCGTTGTACTTTATGAGGTCCATCCGGCGGCTGTGGTCGGTGAGCAGGACCTTGAGGGCGAACATCCTCTCCCTGCCTATCCCCACGTTGTGGCAGAAGTCGTCTGCCGTCCCGGCCGGGAACACGGCGAACGTCTTGTCGAGGCCGATGTCCATTATCCCGTTGACCACCTCGTTCACGGTGCCGTCACCGCCCACCGCCACCACCACGTCGACGCGGTCCAGCCAGCGTTTCACTATGTTGCGGGCGTGCCCGGGGTAGTCCGTGAAGAAGGCCTCGTGCTTCACTCCGAGCCGGCTCAAATGCTTGAGGAGCCAGACCGCCTCCTTGAGGGCGTTGCCGCCCCTGGAGACCGGGTTGCATATGACGAGGTAGCTCTGGTTCCTGGCGGTGAGATCCCCCAGTTCCTCGGCCGCCTGCTGGAAGCTCGCTTGCGTGAAGCGTTCCACTATCAGTCCTCCTTCGCGCTTCGAGTGACGCGGACTTTCATCGCGCCGGGCTCGACGCTCATGTTCAACACTTGCCCCTTCGGGAAGATCTGCGCTTCGCCGTCGAACTGCGCGTAGACGTCGTCGAGGCACTCGATGGTGATCTCGCGCGCGTCGTACTCGTTCATCTGCCTGGCCCAGGTATGTTTCCCCCCGATGGACATCCCGAACAGCAGCAGGGTCTTGAACCTGTTCATCATGTCGAAGGTGGCCAGGTTTATGACCCCGTCGTCCATCCGTGCCCGGGGCATCATCTTCATGTACCTGCCGTAGCTTCCCGCGTTGCCCGCCACGACCAGAAGGAAATCGCCCTCCAGCCTCTCGCCGCCAACCGTAACCGCGAGCCTGGAGCGCGGCATGGGCTGGAAGAGCATCGAAAGGCCGTGGTACCAGTACGCCAGCAGCCGGAGGTGCTTGCTCTGGTAGCTGCGGTAGGCGATCTCGGCGTCAAGTCCGATGCCGACGGTGACTCCGGCGAACCTGTCGTTCACCCTCATAAGGTCGATGGTTTTCTCGCCGTCCCCCAGGAGCACCTTCAGTGCCTTGTCCCTGTCCCGGGGGATGTTCATGTTGCGGGCGAAGTCATCGGCCGTGCCGCTGGGGAACACCGCGAGGCGCCTGAGGCTCCTGGTCGAGTTCATGATGCCGTTGATTATCTCGTTGACGGTCCCGTCACCGCCCACCGCCACCACCACGTCGACGACGTCGACCCAGTTGGCCACCAGCTCCTGGGCGTGCCCCGCCTTTTCCGTGAACAGGGCCTCGTGTTCTATGCCCATCCTGCGTAGCTTGTTCAGCAGCCAGATCCCCTGGCGCTGGGCGTGCCCGCCCCGGCCTACGGGGTTGACGACTACCAGGTATCGTTCGTCACTGTGCTCCACCGGCACCTCCACGCCGCGCCTCTCCGGCCCCGGGGCCGGCGTTCGAAAAGGATATCATATCGACAATCCGCGTGGTCGCGAGCGATCCCCGCCAGCAGTTCCACCCTCGCGGCGAGCGCCCCGGCGCCACCACCTGAAGCGCGCCGCCCCGGTCTGCCGGTCCTGCGGACGCGCCGGGGCCGAGTCGATTACGACACGGCCTCGAGGGGGCGCCGCGCGCGGTTCTGGTATCATAATTCGAACCGGTTCCTCGGGCCGTCAGACAGGAATACTTGTGAAAACAACCTATCCAGCCAGTTCTCGCGAAAACCGGGCGGCAGGCGGCCGGCGGAGGCTGCGGGCGGTGGCGTTATCCGCCCCGGCCCTCGCGCTCGCGTTGTTGCTCATGTCTACCCTCCACCCGGCCTCGTGCGGGGCGGGCGAACGGGCGGAGATGGTCGATAAGAGTGCGGCGGCCGGCAAGGTCCTGATGGTGGTTATCGACCGGATCGGGATCGACGACATCAGCGAGTCCGGCTCTCCCAATATCATGAAGCTTATCGCGCGCGGCGGCACCAGCCTCATGAACGCCCGGGTCAAGTACGAGCAGTACGGGCTCGGCAGCTACACGGTCATCGGCTCGGGCGGAAGGGCCATGGGAGGCGCGGGCTCCGGTCTTTCCTTCAACTACGAGGAGCGCTTGAAGACCGGCACCGGCGGCTTTATACGCGCGGGCGACATATACGATTCACGTACCGGGCGGCGCGCCCGGCCGGGACAGGTTCTAAACCTCTATATCGAGGAGATGATCAAGAAGTCGGACACCCCGCTCGCGACCAGCATTCCCGGGCTCATGGGCCAGGCCCTCCGCGCGGGAGAGAAGAAGGTCGCCGTGCTGGGCAACGCGGATTCCCTGGTCCCGGCCTCGGCCGTCGACGTCCCCCCCTCGCTCGAGCAGCAAGACTCCTCCGGCGTCGATCTCGAGGAGTACGAGCCCGGGGAGGACTCTGTCGCCGGCCGCCAGCCTTATCCCCTGAAGTCACTGCTCCACCGCGAGATCGCCTCCATCGCCATGGACGAGAACGGCGCGGTCAGGGCCGGAGACGTGTCCAACGGCTTGTTGACGGGATTCTCCAGCAGTGAGGGCGCGGTGACGGACTTCGCCGCTCTCGAGCGCGAGGCCTCGGCGTTGATGCGGTCCTCCGACGTCCTGGTGATAGACCTGGGGCAGACCACCAGGGTGGACGAGCAGGCGGACTTCTTCAGCGAGGACGCGCTCGACGCCGCGCGACGCCGCGCCCTGAAGGCGTGCGACGAATCGCTGGGGAGGCTCCAGGGCCTCATCGACCTCGAGAAAGACCTGATCGTCGTTTGCACGCCCACCCCGACCCGCAAGATGATCAAGGACGGGGAGCTCCTCACGCCTCTCGTCATGGCGGGGAAGGACTTCGACAAGGGCGGCCGGTTGCGCTCGGCTACGACGAGGCGCGCGGGCCTTGTCTCGAACTTCGACATCGCCCCTACGGTCATAGAGTTCGCCGGGCTCGAGGTCCCCGCCGAGATGGACGGCCGGCCCATCACCGTCTCCGGGACGAACGCCGACCTCCCGGGGCTCAGGAGCCTGCGCGACGCCGCCGTTTCGGCCTCGACGTCCCGAAAGACGATGGTAAGGATCTTCGTCATCACGTCGATGTGTATTATCGCGCTGTTCTTCCTGGTCATCCTGATCCGTCGGGACATGATCATGCGGCACCCGTTCCTCTGGTCCGCCGCCCTGCTGGCGATCCTCGCGGGACCGTTCGTATGGCTGGCCGTGCCCGCGATGGGGCCGGTACCGCTGGCGGTCCTGATCGTGGTATCGGTGTGCGCGAGCATCGCCTCGGGGTTGCTGCTCCTCCTGCTGCGCGACAGGAGCTCGGACGCACGGGGCTCGGCGGTGAGCGGCGTTCTGCTCAAGCCCCTCCTCACGCTGAGCGGCTTTACGCTGCTGCTCATACTGCTGGACCTGGTGATGGGATCGTCGCTGATGACCTTCAGCGCGTTCGGGTCGGACCTGGTGATGGGTGACCGTTACTACGGCCTCGGAAACCTCTTCTTCGGTTTCGCCCTTGGCTCGGCGATCCTTTTCACCTGCGTCGGGATACAGACCCGCGAGCAGGGACTCATGTCTTACCTCAAGCTGGACCGGCCCTCGAGGAGGTACGCCTTCGCGGGAATAACCCTCGGAATCGTCGCGATAATCATCGGGTTTCCCCGCCTGGGGGCGGACTTCGGCGGACTCATCGCGGTGGTGGCCGCCGGACTGGTTACGATAATGAGGCTCGAGGGCAAGCCGCTGACCGCGAAGCGGATAGCCGTCGCCCTCCTTATACTGGCGGTATGCGTGGCAGGGTTGCTGTTGCTGGACTCGTTGATGCCGGGCACGGCCTCGCACGCCGGAAAGGCGCTGGGCAAGGCAAAGCAGAGCGGCCTCTCGTCGCTCACTTCCCAGGTCAGCCGGAAGCTCGCCGCCAACTGGACACTCACCTGGTCGTCCCTGTGGCGCCTGCTGCTGCTCTTCGGTGTCGTTGCCTGGCTTGTCCTCAACTGGAGGTTCGGCGTTCTCAAGTATGTGAAGGAACGATACCCGTACATGAGCGCCGGGTTCTGGGGACTCGTGGTCGGCCTTGTAACGGCCTGGCTGCTGAACGATTCCGGGATCGAATCCGCGGCGGCGATATCCGTGTTCCTGTTCGTGCCTTACTTCGTCATGCTCGTGCCCTGGAGGCGCGAGAACGGCGGGACTGCGGAGGAGACTTGAAGGACAAGCAGACCCTCGACGACGCGCAGGTACAGAAGCGCATAGAGAAGGCTCAGAAGAAGGCCGTCAAGCTGGCCGGGGTGGACCAGGGCCTCATCCATAGGTTCTGGGAACTCGTGAACATGTTCCCCAAGATATCGACGCCGCAACTGGAAAGGCGGGTCGAGAACTTCATGATGACCGCCGCCCCGGGCCAGTTGTTCAGGATGCAGCAGGCTCTCTTCAACGAGGCGACCCCTTACCTGCTGGAGGACGAGCGCGTGCGCAAGGTCATGGACGACCTGTGCGGCAAGCGCATAGGCCTTGCGATAACGGGCGAGTACGAGTCTACCGTGACGCTCGACAACCGGTGTTTCACGGCGCGGAGGGGCATAACGGACGGCATACCGGTCATCTCCGTTGTCTCGCGCAAGGACTACGTCGACGCGGTCCTGTCCAGGGTCGATCCCGTCAAGATGATCTTGAGCAGGCGCATCCGTGCAAGCCACAAGCTGACCCTGGCGCGCTGGGGGCTGCCGCACCTGGACCTCCTGAGGGAGAAAGGCCTCTTCGAGAAGTACCTCTCATACCAGCCGGAAGTGGAAGCGGTCCTCGTGGAAAACCTCTCCAGGATGGGATACTGACGTCAGTTCATCCACCCGCTTCGAGCCCGGCCTCCGGATCGCAGGACAGCCCTAGCGAATCAGCTCGGAGATTACGGTACTCGTGCCCGTCACGGGCGCGGCCGGGGGCTGCTCTGCCACGGGCGAAGCCTCGACCTTCACCGGCGCGGGTGAAGCCGGCCGCTCGGCCACCGGCGGGGTCTCGAGCTTCACGGGCGGTGCCTCCGCGGGGGCCATAGCGCTCTTCGCGGGCTTCTTCCCGCCGGGTTTCTTCGCGGGCTTCTTCCCGCCGGGTTTCTTCGCCGCCTTCTTCGCCGCGGGTTTCTTGCCGCCGGGTTTCTTCGCCGCTTTCTTCGCCGCGGGTTTCTTGCCTTTCCCGAGCGTCGAGGCGCTCTTCTCTATGTGGGAAACGCGTGCCTCGATGCTCTGCAGGTCGTTCCTGGTAACGATGCCCGTGTTCTCGAGCGCGCGCTGGACCGTGCGTGCCACGACCTGGGAGAAGTCGTCACCTTTGGCCACGAGACCTTTCTTGGCGGTCGCGATCTTCTTGCGCCCCTCCGGGGTAAGGCTCTTTCCCTTCTCGATCAGGCGCTGGGCCGCCCTCTCGATCTCCTCCTCCAGCGCGACCACGGCGCCGAGGGCGAGGTAAGGGATGTCGGAGATGTCTTTTTTAGCTGCCATGTCTCCTCCTATTCGCCTTTCTCCAGCGTGCGCTCTATTTCGTCAATCCTGCGCTCCAACCTGGCCAGGTCGGTTCGCGTCACGATGCCGGCCGCGGACAGCGTCTTCTTGACTTCCGCGCCGATGGCCTGGGTAAGCTCCTCCTGGCCCTTCCGGCCCTTGGAAATGAGGTCCGCCATGGTCTGCTGCTCGCGCGTTCGCCTGATCAACTCGGAGATCTGCGGGCTGTCGGCGACGTCCTCCTGGCCCATGCGCTTCTTTCCCTTCGCGACCAGGGTGTCGTAAAGCTCGCCGGACAGTACGGCCAGGGTGCTCGAGAGGCCTTCAAAGAAGTACTTGGTCTCCTTCACTTCCATTTTTATCACTCCCGGTAACGCGCTTCGCAGACGATGGACTAAAAACGCCGGTTCATCCGCACATTCATCCGCACATTCACTCAAGCGAGGGTATTCTAATGTACTATCCAGTCCGAGACCCCGTCAATGGGGACCCGGAACGGCGGCGGCGGCGCGTCAGTCGCGCGGGCCGATATTCAAGACGGCACGGCGAAATGGTACACTCATCCCATACCAAGGAGGTTTCGGCATGAAGAAGTACATCCTGGGAGTCCTCTCCATCGTCTTGATAGCCGCTTTGCTGGCCGCCGGCTGCGGGAGCAAGTCCAAGAGCAAGGAACCTTCGGCCGAGGCCAAGAGGATCATCAAGGAAAACCAGGCCAGGATGGAGGAAGTCCAGAGCGTCAAGATGAAGGGCAAGGGGATCGTCCTCACGCCTCAGTCCGAGACCAAGGAGGAGGAGGTCGCCTACGAGGCCGAGATCAAGATGGTGGACAAGGACAACATCGAGATGCACCTCGTGGCCACTGAATCGACCGGCAAGAAGTCGGAGGCCTACATAACGGGCGGGTACCTCTACAGCTTCGACCAGGACGCCGGCTGGACCAAGGAGAAGATCCAGCCGGGCAGCGAGCAGGCCAGCCTCCTGACTCCTGCGGGCGTGGCGGACCTCTCCCGGTTCGCGAATGACGTAAAGCTCAATACGGGGTCCGGCGGCAAGTACGTGCTCACCTTCGACGTTGGAACCAAGCTCTTCGAGAAGCTGTTCGAGCAGGCCGCCGGCGGCGCCGAATCCACGATGCCGGAATCCCCGGCGACCGACGAACTGGCCCAGACGATGAAGGACATGCTCAAGGGGCTGGAAATGGGCGTGGTGTACAAGGTCGACAAGAAGACGATGCTGGCCGACAGCGCCACGATCACGATGTCCATGAAAGGCGCCCCTGTGATCGGCGACCTCTCCATGGACATGAAGTTGACGTTCTTCGAGTACAACGTGCCGGTTACTATAACCGTGCCGCCCGACGCCCTGAACGCCCCCGAGGTCCAGCCGAGCGATACCGGGGTGCCCAGCATCCCCAGCCTCCCCGGCTTCAGCCTCTAACCCTTAACTTTTGGGGGTCAAGTCTAGAAAGTTAAGTGCGCCGCCGCCGTAATGGAGTAATCGCGGTCAGGCACTCGAGCAGGTAATCGATATCCTCTTCGGTGTTCATGTAACTAAAGGAGACGCGAAGCGCC
Organism: uncultured Acidimicrobiales bacterium; assembly: GCA_964485255.1. GTDB lineage: Bacteria > Actinomycetota > Geothermincolia > Fen-727 > Anoxymicrobiaceae > CAZEJS01. The sequence goes on from CAZAIS010000063.1 coordinate 9,226, forward strand.
CCCGTGGCCAGGGTGCCGATCGTATCGTGCGCCATCGGGGCGCAGTGCAACCCGGCGCGAGTGGCTATCCCGTAGCGTGAATCCAGCACCTCCGCGACCGCCGGCGGCGATAATCCTTCGAACGTCATGGGGACGATACCGACCCGGGCTTCCCTGTCCCGGGGACCGTGAACTGTCACTCCCCCGAGCCCGGCGATTCCCTGCTCGAGCCGCTCGACGAGTACCATCTCGTGGCCGCGGATGTGGCCGACTCCTTTTGACAGAACGA
>CAZAIS010000064.1:0-9481 GCA_964485255.1 uncultured Acidimicrobiales bacterium
AGGAACGTGAAAACGGCCAGCGCGACGAAACAAAAACCGTACACCGCGCTCACCCGCCCCGGGGTCATCCGCCTGTCGCGCCTTTCCTCCTCCGGCCGGACCGCTTCCGCCGCCTTCGCGGCCGCGCTCTTCCCGGGTTGCCGGGGCTTGCCGCCCCTCGAATCGGCGGCCTTCGACTGTTTTCCCCTGGTCTGTGCCTTTGGCAATATTACAGCCTTCCGGGATTAGACGGCGATTACATAACTAGTATTCTTTTGCCGCCGAGAACTGACCTTTGGCCCCGGGGCAACAGCGCGCTCGAACCGCGCCACGCCGGTGACTCATGCACGAGAAACGCGCCGTGACCGGAACGGCGCCTAAGGTAGGATGGCCTCCAGGCCTACGGTGAGGCCGCTCAGTCCGTCAATCGCTCTTATGGCACGTATGACGCCCGGCATGAAGCAGGAGCGATCGACGGTATCGTGACGTATCGTAAGAGTCTGTCCCCTGGACCCGAAGATGACCTCCTGGTGAGCGATGAGCCCGTCGAGCCTGACACTGTGGATGTGGACCGGCCCAACGGTGCCCCCCCTGGCGCCTACCACCTCCGGCTCACCGGCAGGCGGCACCCTTGCGGCGTCCATGGCCTCGTCGATCATCCTCGCCGTCGCGAGCGCGGTCCCGCTGGGGGAGTCCTTCTTGCCCCTGTGGTGGAGCTCGACGATCTCGCACTGGTCGAAGACCTCCGCGGCCATCCCCGCGAACTTCATCATCAGCACCGCTCCGAGGGCGAAGTTCGGGGCTATCAGCACGTTGGCGGCGCCTCCTTCCGCCCTCTGCCTGATCCGCGAGATCGCCCTGTCGTCGATCCCCGTGGTCCCGACCACGGCGTTCACTCCATGGTCCAGCGCCCAGGTTATATTCGAGACCGCCGCGGAAGCTTCGGTGAAATCGACGAGCACGTCCACGCCGGCTCCCGCCAGTGAATCTATATCTTCGGTTATCCCGGTAACCAGGTCTTCAGGCTTTCCGGAAGCCCGGACATCCACCGCGGCCGCGACTTCCATGCCCGGCTCCTCGCGAACGGCGTTGATAACTTCCCTGCCCATGTTCCCCAGCGCCCCGAGAACGGCAACCCTGATCATGCGCCACCTCCGCACAGCCTGCCCGATAGCGACAGATCGTCCATCTCGAACGGACCGATAACCGCGAGACTCAATCCGACGGCGCCCCATGTCTCCTCGAAGAGCCTGTGAATGTCCTCCATGCTGACGTTCTCGATTTTCTCGGCCATCTCCTCGACCGTGAGGTGCTCTCCGCCTGACAACTCGGCCTTGGCAAGCCTGTTCATCCGGTTTCCACTGTCTTCGTTGCCGATGAACAGCGATCCCTTGAGGTGGTTCTTGGCGCGCTCCAGCTCCTCCGTGGTGAAACCCCTGTCCCTCACCCTGACGAGTTCCTCCTCGATTATTTCTATCACGCGGCCTGCCTGGCCGGGCTGCGTTCCCGCGTATATCCCCACCATGCCCATGCCGAGGAACAGCGCGCTGTACGAGTAGACCGAGTACGCGAGACCGAGCTGCTCCCTCACCCTCTGAAAGAGCCTGGAGCTCATGCTGCCACCGAGGATATTATCCATCACGGAAAGCGCGAACCTGTCCGGGTGGTGCCTCTCGAGCCCTTTTCCGCCTATGACGATATGCGCCTGCTCTGTGTCCTTTGCGACAATCCTGGTGCCTGTAAGCGGAGTTTCAAGGGAAACCCTCTCAGCGGGCTTTCCCCGGGGCAGGTCATTCAAGTGGCGCTCCACCAACCCGCAGAGAGAGTCGTGGTCCACCGCCCCCGAGGCGGAGACGACCACGCGGCACGTTACGTACCTGCGGCGGCGGAAATCCGACATCCGGTCAGCGGCCACGGTTCGAATCACTTCTTCATCTCCGAGCACGCTGTGGCCGATGGGGTGTTCTCCCCAGAGTATCTCCGCCAGGTAGTCGTGTACGAGCTCGTCCGGCGAATCGTTGTGCATGTTGATCTCTTCGAGGATTACCTTCCTCTCCGAGTCGAGCTCCCCGTGTTCCATTGCCGGGTGTTGAGCCATGTCCGTTACGATCTCCAGCGCGCGGGGCATGTGCTCCTCGAGGACCCTCGAGTAGATCGACGTGTGCTCGCGCCCTGTCGCCGCGTTTACCTCCGCCCCTATCTGCTCGAAGGCTTTGGCGATATCCAGCGCGTTCAGCGACGGGGTACCCTTGAACAGCATGTGCTCCAGGAAGTGTGACAGGCCCCACTCTCCCTGTGGTTCGTCACGCGATCCGGCGTCTATCCATACGCCTAACGAGATGGACCTGACCTCTGGCAACCGCTCCGAGAGCACCCTTATTCCCGAGGGGAGCTCGGTCCTCCTAAAGGTGGATGGTGTCACGCGCCACTCACCGCGCCTACGGATTGAGGTCGAGAGCTCGTAGATTAATCCTGCCGATGTTGTCTATCGCCTCGACCTCTACCTCAACCTTGTCCCCGACGTTCAACACGTCTTCAACCCTGTCTATCCTCTTCTTGCTCAACTTGGAGATGTGGACGAGGCCGTCCTTGCCAGGCGCCAGCTCAACGAAGGCGCCGAAGTTGGTTGTCTTGACGACGGTTCCCAGGAAGCGGTCGCCCACCTCCGGGTCCTTGGCGATTCGCTCTATGTCGGCCTGTACGAGCTTGACCTTTGCGGCGTCCCTTCCGAACACGAATACGCGCCCGTCGTTCTCGACGTCGATCTCGACGTCGTACTTCTCGATGAGGCCCCTGATGTTCTTGCCGCCGGGGCCGATGAGCTCGCCTATCTTGTCTATGGGTATCTCGAGCTGCAGCATCCGCGGTGCGTTCTCGTTGACCTCGCTTCTCGGCTCCGCTATGGCCTCTGTCATGGCCTTGATTATGAACGTGCGCCCCTGGCGCGCCTGCTCAAGCGCCGCCTCCAGTATCTCGTAGGACAATCCAAGGCACTTGATGTCCATCTGCAGGGCCGTTACTCCGTCCCTGGTTCCCGCGACCTTGAAATCCATGTCCCCGGAGGCATCCTCGAGACCCTGGATATCCGAGAGGATCGTGAACTTGTCACCTTCTATCACCAGACCCATCGCGATGCCGCCAACGTGGGCTCCGCCCTTCATCGGCACGCCCGCGTCCATCAACGCCATGCTGCTGGCGCAGGTGGAGCCCATCGAGGATGAACCGTTCGATTCAAGTACTTCCGATACGAGCCTTATGGTGTATGGGAACTCTTCCTCGTCGGGTATGAGCGGCAGCAGCGCCCGCTCGGCCAGCGCCCCATGTCCGATCTCTCGACGCTTCGGGCCGCGCAGGGGCCTGGCCTCCCCCGTGGAGAACGGTGGGAAGTTGTAGTGATGGATGAAACGCTTGTATTCCTCCACCCCAAGATCGTCGAGGATCTGCTTCTCTCCGTGCGCCCCGAGCGTGGCGATGGTGAGCACCTGCGTCTCGCCTCGGGTGAACAGACCCGTTCCGTGCACCTTCGGAAGCATCCCAACCTCTGTCGTCAGCTTCCTGATCTGGAACGGCTTGCGCCCGTCTGGGCGGAGGTTGTGCTCTGTAATCTGCCTTCGCAGGAGCTTGTACTCAAGCGAGTCCAGCACCTGCTTTACCATTGACTCGAGGCCCGGGTACTTGTCCAGGAACTCCTGACCAAGCGCCTTCCGAGAGTCCTTGCGCATAAGCGAGCGCTGCGACTTCGTGAGCCCGGGCACCGAGGCATCGAGCAGCGTCTTTCGCATCTGCTCCTCGACCCGGGGCTCGATCTCCTCCGACAGCCTCGCGTAAAGCAGACGGCTGGCGACTGACCTCGCGCAGATGCCGACGATCTTTCTGTACCGATCGGGGAAGTGCGAGTTCGCCTCTACCACCACCTGCTTGAAGGCCTCGTGGTGCTTCTCAACCGCCTCGTTGTCGTCGGCGTTGTATGCTTTAATCCTGCTGTCGGCAATATCCGCGTAGCGGGGCTCGAGAAGAGCCACGATCTCTTCCAGGATCTCCACCTTTGGGCGCTCTTCCCTTTCGCGTCTGGCCTCGGCATCGACTTCATCGATCACGTCGATGAGCTCACGGATAGCCGCGTGGCCGGTCTTCAAGCCCTCGACGATCTCCGACTCGGGGACCACCTTCATGCCAGCCTCTACCATGAGGATGGAATCCTTGTTGCCGGCCACGACCAGGTTCATCGTCGATTCTCCGAGTTGCTGGAAGGTGGGGTTGACCACCCACTCGCCCGCGATATTCCCGATCCGCACCCCGGCCAGGGGTCCATGGAACGGTATGTTCGAAAGCTGGATTGCGCATGCCGCACCGAGTAGGCCCAGCATGTCCGGCGGATTCTCCTGGTCTGTCGAAAGCACGCTGATCACGACCTGGATCTCGTTACGGAACTCCTTGTCGAAATTAGGCCTCAGCGTGCGGTCAATTATTCTCGCTGTCAGGGTGGCCATGTCGGTCGGCCTGCCCTCGCGGCGGAAAAAGCTCCCCGGTATCTTGCCGGCCGCGTACAGCTTCTCCTCTACGTCAACGGTAAGCGGCAAAAAGTCGACCGGGCGAACGTCGTCGGAGGCGACCACGGTGGCAAGCACGCTTGTCCCCTCGCAGGTCAGCAGCGCGGCCCCGTCGGCCTGCTTCGCCATCTTGCCCGTCTCGATCTTGATCGTCTTTCCAAAAACCTGAACTTCCTTGGATGTTAATCCCATAATAAAAAGAGCCTCCTTAGCCCTCACTTCATAACACGAGACCGATATGAACTTTTGATTCGTCAAGAACGGGTTGGTTCGGAATCGTGCTACCGCGCACCTGCGCGTCTTCTTTCTCTATCTCCTCAGTCCCAACTTCTTTATCAGTGTACGGTATCTCTCCACGTCCTCTTTCTTCAGGTAGTTAAGCAATCTCCTCCTCTGGCCCACCTTCATCAGCAGTCCCCTGCGCGAATGGTGATCCTTCTTGTGGGTTTTCATGTGCTCCGTCAGATCGTTTATCTCGCGAGTCAGCAAAGCCACCTGGACTTCCGTGGACCCCGTGTCGGTCTCATGGGCCTTGTACTCGTCGATGATCTTCTTCCGCTCCACCTTGTCCAGCATTATTTCTCCCGTTTTCTACACATGGATAATCCGAATATACCATAAAACCCGGGACATGTAACTCAGGCTGACTCCTCGCCGGGCGCGGAAAGGACGCTCTGTGACAACAGCGTCCTTGCTTTCTTTACGTCCTTTTGCATCTGTCTAATCAACTGCTCTTCGCCCGCGAAGGCGATTTCCTCGCGCAGCCTGTGGTGGAACTCGATTTCCAGCGCTTCTCCATAGATGTCTCCGTTGAAATCTATCAGGAACACCTCGAGCGCGGTCTCGGTGTCCTTGAAGGTGGGATTCCTCCCGATGTTTATCGCGCAGAGGTATTTTTCCGCGCCGAGAATCGCTTTTCCCGCGTAAACTCCGTCAGGCGGCACGCAGAAATCCCTCTCGAGCAAGAGGTTCGCGGTTGGAAACCCCAGTCTCTTGCCCCGGGAATGCCCGGCGACGACTCTCCCGGTGACCGTGTACGGCCTTCCCAGGCCCTTTGCAACGTCGTTCACCCGCCCTTCGATTATCAGTCCTCTGATTAACGTGCTGGACAGACGGCCCAGCTCCACGTTCACCAGCGGGACGACGTCCACTCCGAAGCCCAGCTTCTCCCCTTGAGAAGCAAGCGTTTCCACGTCCCCCGAGCCTCCACGTCCGAACCGGAAGTCCGCCCCCACGCAAATCCGCCCGGCTCCGAGGTGGCCCGCGAGTACCCTCTCGCAGAATTCGGCCGGCGACATCGACGCGAAGTTCCTGCTGAATTTGACTGATATCGTGAAATCCAGTCCCAGCGACTCCAGTATCTCGATCTTGCGGAGTGGAGAGGTTATCACGCACGGGGATTCTCCTCGGATAAGCTCTCGCGGATTCCTCTCGAAGGTCAGCGCGATCGAAGGACAGTCCCGGCGCGAAGCTTCCGCTACGCATTCCCTTATGATCGCCTGGTGCCCCCTGTGTACTCCGTCGAATACGCCGATTGTCACCACGGATTCCCCGCCGTACCTGCGAAAATCCCTTGTATGCTCGAGCAGTCTCATCGCCGTCTCCCCGCGGGCGCGCTCGCGATTACCCGGACCGCCCTCGCGGTTATCTCTTCGCCGTCGTCATCACGCGGTGGGCCGTAAAACGCCAGCAGCTTCCCCCCACCGTCCAGGATCCTGAAGACTCCCTCGGACTCCGGCACCTCCGGCGAGCAGTCGAGCAGGGGCTTCCCCATTGTGACGGCCGTGGCTTCTTCACCCTCCAGCACAAGCGTGGGCATCCGGGAAGTCGCCTCTTCCATACCGATCAACGGCACCCTTTCTCCAAGGTCCTCGATCTGTGGAAGGCCCAAGGAGTCTTCAATCCGATAATGCCCGGATCGCCTCCGCTCGAGGCTCGCTACGCACGCTCCGCATCCCACCGCGAATCCCATGTCCCGGACCAGGCTCCTGACGTACGTTCCCGGCCCGCATACGATTCTCAAGGTCGCCAGCGGACCATCCGGTTCGCGGACCAGGGATACTATATCGATGGATTCCACGGTCACCGTCCTCTCGATGGCCGGAACGTCCCTTCCCTTTCTCGCGTACTCGTACAACCTCTTTCCTTCGTGCTTCACGGCCGAATAGTCCGGCGGCACCTGCCTTATAGTGCCGGTCAGTCCCCGGCAGGCGGCCTTCACGTCACCCTCCGTCACGCCGGGCGCCCCGGCTCTCTCCACGGCTTTGCCGTCGATGTCACAGGTATCGGTCCTTACCCCGAGAAGGGCCTCGACAAGGTATTCCTTGTTTCCCGCCGCCAGGTAGGACGTCAGCAGGGTCGCCCTTCCCAAGCAGACCACGAGCACTCCCGTGGCAAGAGGGTCCAGCGTACCCGCGTGGCCGGCCTTGGCGGCCCGCGTTGCGCGGGCCACGCGCGAGGCCACCTGCCTGGAGGTGATCCCCCCCGGTTTATTCACTATCACTACACCATCCGGCGGCAACCAGCTCTCCCTTCAGCTCGGCGAGGGCCCCCTCGAACGTCTGAGTGCCGGAGGTGTATCCCGCGGCCACCCTGTGGCCGCCTCCGCCGAGCTTCCTCGCGATAGCGCCGATGTCCGTGTCGGGCCTGGACCTGAGTGATACCCGGATAGTCCCGTCGGCCAGTTGCTTGAACAACACGGCGATCCTGTGACCCCGGAGCGTCCGCAGGTTGTCGATGAGGTCTTCAGTCTCGTTCATCTTGACCCCGAACCTCGCAAGGTCTTCCCGTGACACCTGGGCGCGTATCAGCTTGAGGTCCTCCTCGTAGACGGCGGCGCACATGACCTCACCGGACAATCTGAGGTACGCGAGAGAATCGCTCTGGTATACGTTCTGGAAAACATCGTGTGGTTCTACGCCCATCTCTATGAGGGCACCGGCGACCTTCAGTGTGTCGCTTGTCGTATTGCTGAACTGAAACCTTCCGGTATCTGTAACGATCCCCGTGTAAAGGCAGACCGCCGCGTCGGCTCCGACCTCAAGGGAGAAGCCTTCAGCGATTTCGAATACGATCTGAGCCGTGGCCGAAGCGCCGGGATCCACGATATTGGCGGCGCCGAATCGCGTATTGTCGGGATGGTGGTCGATGTTGATGAGCGGGTGCTCGAGGGCGGTCTCCTCGAGCTCCTCCAGCCGACCCCCGTTGGCACAGTCAAGCGCGATTACCAGGTCGAATCCTTCTTCGATCTCAGCCGGTCTCACGAGCGTCTCCAGGCCGGGAAGAAACGAGTATTTATCCGGCATCTCGAACGGCTCAGCCCAACTCGCCTGCACCTTCCTGCCCGCGGACCTCAACATCAGCCCCATCGCCAGTACCGACCCGATCGCATCGCCGTCGGGGTACTGGTGCCCTACGATCAGTACGCTGCGGCATTTCTCGACGAGCCGTGCCGACCGCTCAACTTCCTGAGTCTTCACTCCGTGAGCCTTCTTCCATCTCCGCTTCCACTTGCTTGAACAGCTCGGACAACCTCAATGCCTCCTCGCTCACGTTCTCGTAGACGAGCTCCAGCTCCGGCAGGTACTTTATCCTCATGTGCCTGCCCAGTTCCTTACGCATGTAACCCTTCGAGCTTCGCAATCCCGCCAGCGACCTGGCGACTTCCTCGTCGCTGCCCAGCACGCCGAAGTGTACCCTGGCGTGTCTCAGGTCGGGGGAAACGTCCACCCGCGTTATCGTTACGAATCCTACCCTGGGATCCTTGACCTCTCGCTGGATTACCTCCGACAAAACCTCCTTGCAGGCCTCTTCCACCCTGCTCAACCTCTTCGACATCGCAACCGCCTACAGGTCCTCCGGTCTCAACAACCACTGCTCCGCCTCGACGATTTCGGCCCCGGAGGCCTCTATCGTACGCCTGGCTCCGTCGATGGCGCCCAGTACCACTTCCCTCGACGACGATACACACACCACCCCGATTACTCCGCTCTTCCAGAAGTCCCCCTCGCAGACCTCCGCAGCTCCCACGATCTTGCTGTTGGCGAGGCGATCGGTGACGCTCCTGATGACGCGCCTCTTGTCCTTGAGCGACGCGCAGGCGCTTAGATCGAGCTTGAACCTGGCGATGCCAACGAAGAATTTCAACGGGACCACCGTGTGTCCCCCGGCGTGCGTGCTTTACCTGGGAATCTCACGCATCTGGTAAGCCTCAAGGACGTCGCCTTCCTTGATGTCATTGAAGTCCTCGACGCCGACCCCGCATTCGAAGCCGGTCGATACGGACTTGACGTCCTCCTTGAACCGCTTCAAGGACGATATCTTCCCATCGTGGACCACGACACCGTCGCGTACGACCCTGACCCTCTGGTTCCTGCCGATCTCGCCCTCCAGTACGTACGATCCGGCTACCGTCCCGCTCCCCGGCACCCTGAACGTCTGCCGTACCTCGAGGCGTCCTGTCACATCCTCGGCGAAGATGGGCGCGAGCATTCCTATGAGTGCGGACTCCATGTCCTCTGTCAGCTTGTATATGACCTGGTAGGTCCTTATCTCGACATCTTCCATCTCCGCCGCCCTGGAGGCCTTGCCGTCCGGCCGGACGTTGAATCCCAGCACAATGGCGTCGCTGGCCGAGGCAAGCATTATGTCCGTCTCGGAAATACCGCCGACGCCGCTGAGGATCATGTGAACCTTGACTTCTTCCATCGAAAGCTTCGAGAGCGAATCGCCGACGGCTTCCAGCGAGCCCTGGGTGTCGGCCTTGAGAACGACCTTGAGCTCCTGGAGCTCACCCTCCTTGATGCGGTCGAAGAGGTTCTCGAGAGAGACGTGTCGCGGTCCGGCTTGCTCCTCGAGCTTCTTCTGCATGCGACGCCTGTCCGCGATCTGACGCGCCCTCTTCTCGTCCTCCACGACCCTGAACTCGTCCCCCGCCATCGGGAGGCTGGACA
>CAZAIS010000065.1:0-7744 GCA_964485255.1 uncultured Acidimicrobiales bacterium
CCCGACGGAGACAAATCTCACCACGGAGAGCCCGATCGGATTCGGGCGCACCGGGTACCGCATGGCGAAGATGCCGTGCTCCTCGTCGTCCAGGAAAGGCCTCCTTACCATTCTTACCTCGTCGAGCTCGTCAGCGCGATGGAAATAATAGACGAGCACTACGTGGCTGAAACCGTCCAGGTCCTTGAAGCCTTCGCCGTACTCGGGAAATACCTCTACTGTACCCACGGCCGCCCGGGCGAGTGCGGGCTGCCTGGGCACCTCATCGGGGTGGGAGAAAGGGGTACGTATCACTCCTATGGCCTGAATGCTGAACGACGCTCGTTCATTTGCTTCCATCGGTCACGACTCCTCAACAATTGTCATCCTGCGATTGACGCCTGAGTGAAGGACGCAGGACGGGTACCCCGTGGTCCTGACGGGCTTATGATAACTCAAGCGAATCATGTCCTTCGGGCCGGCCGGCTTTCACGTTCTACTCGGCGGTATCGTCTCCAGGCGGGATCGCCACGCCGGCACCCGGGACCTCCCGCCTGGCGAGCCGCGGTCCGCTCGTTCAAGCGCGGTGTGGACGGTGGCGCCCCCGGCGGTGGTGGTGGGCCGGGACGCTAGAATGGGCCGGGTTTCCCCGACCCATGCCAGATAACGCGCCTGCGGCCGCCGGCCTCTACTAATCCGGCGTGCGCTTGCCGGTCGCCATCTCCCCGAACCTCCTGGGCTTCAATGCCCAGTCCAGCAGGGGTACGAAGCAGTTGGCGATAATGATCGAGTAGGCAACCGCCCCGGTGGGCGCTCCGTATACCCGGATCAGCACCACGAGCACTCCGATCAGCAAACCGAAGATGGCCTGCCCCCACTTGTTCATGGGGCTGGTCACCCAGTCGGTGGCCATGAAGAATGCGCCGAGCATGACGCCGCCGGCCAGTATCTGGTAGAGGCCGTCCGAGCCGAGTATGTAGGAGAAGACAAACACGGTGGCGAGGATCATCGCCGGGATGATCCAATTGATCACCTTGCGGTAGATGAGATAGCCGCCGCCCAGAAGCACCCAGAACGCGCCGACCTCACACAGGGCCCCGCCGTGGTAGCCGAAGAGCAGGGAGAGGTAGCCGGGCCCGCTGCTCTCCAGGCCGTGCCCTATGAACGCCAGCGGGGTGGCTCCGGTCACGCCGTTGAAGCCGGCGGGAAGCATTCCCATGCTCCCGGTCCAACTGGCCACCAGCCCAGAGCACAGGATCACGAACGCGTAGGCGAACAGCGCGGGGTTGAAAATGTTCCTGCCCAGGCCGCCCATGAGTTCCTTGACGATCACGATGGCGATGAAGGCGGCGATGATTATCGTGAACCACTGGACCTGCGCCGGCATCAGGAGCGCCAGGAGCAGGCCGGTCACGATCGCGCTCAAGTCCCGCAGGGTGGTCTTTTTCTTGCGCAGCTTGCGTACCGCCCACTCGAAGAAGACACACGATCCAACGCTTATCGCCATTACAAACAGCGCGTTGTAGGTGAACGCCACTATAGCGGCGATGCTGACCGGCGCCAGCGCGATGAGCACGTCCCGCATGGCGACGGAGGTCTGTTCCTTGCCCCTCAGGTGCGGGGACGTGGTGACGACCAGATTATCTGTAGCCATATCTCATCGACTCCCTTACTTCTTCTTCGAGGCCGCGATCGCGGCCTTGGCCTTGCGGACGTATTCCACATGCGGGATGAACGCCGGACACTCGAACGAGCAGCAGCCGCACTCGAAGCAGTCCGACGCTCCCCACGCCCCGGCCTTGTCCCACTGCCCCCGCCTGACAGCCTGGACGATGAAATTGGGGGACAGGAACATCGGGCAGGCCTCTATGCACTTGCCGCAACGCACGCAGTCCGCCTCCTCGCCCAACACCACCATGTCCTGGGTCAGCGCCACGATGCCCGAAGTCCCCTTGACCACCGTGGCTTTCATTTCCTTCTGTGCCCAGCCGGTCATCGGGCCGCCCATTATAAGCTTGACCGGATTGCCGACCAGCCCTCCACAGGCATCGATCAACGTCGATATCGGCGTGCCGATAGCAGCCAGCAGGTTCGAAGGTTCGCCGATGCCCGGTCCCGTCACGGTCAGCACCCTCTCGTAGAGTGGCTTGCCCCAGGCTGCCGCCTGGTGGAGGGCGACGGCCGTGCCTACGTTCTGCACCAGACACCCCACCTCGCTGGGCAGCTTGCCCGGGGGCACCTTCCTGCCGGTCAGGGCGAAGATGAGCATCTTCTCTGCCCCTTCGGGGTATTTGACTTCGAGCACTTCGACGTCCACGTCCGTGAAGCCGGAGGCCTTGGAGCGCAGGGCGTCCACGGCGTCCATCTTGTTACTCTCGACGCCGATGATCACCTTGGTCGCGCCCACCGCAGCCTTCAGCAGCCTGGCGCCTCCCACCAGCTCGTCGCCCTTCTCGAGCATCAGCCGGTGGTCGCAAGTGAGGAAGGGCTCGCACTCGCACGCGTTGATTATCACCGTATCCACGGGCTTGTCCTTGGGGGGCGCGAGCTTCACGTGCGTGGGAAAGGCGGCTCCGCCCATACCGACCAGGCCCGCTTCCCTGGCGATCTCCCTGACCTCCTCCGCGCTCAAGGCCTCCAGGTCCTTGCCGGGCTTCCTGGAGAACTCCGGTTGTTGGGAATTCGCCGTTATTATCACGCTCTTGACGCTCTGCCCGGTGAAGTTGGGCAAATCGGCGATCTCCTTGACAGTGCCGGCCACCGATGAGTGTACCGGGGCGGAGACGAAAGCGTCGGTCCCCCCGATCTTCTGTCCCACCTCGACACGGTCTCCGACCGAGACCAGGGGCTCATTCGGGGCGCCGATATGCTGGGAGAGCGGGATGACGACCTCGGAGGGCACCGGGGCTTTCTTTATCGCCTTGCCGGAGGCCAGCTCCTTGTTGTACGGAGGATGTATACCCCTCTTGAAGGTCTTGCCTTCCGCCATGTCAATCACCTCCCTCGCTGGCCTTGCGTTCCAAGCCCTCGTTGCGTTTATTGATCAGGTAACCCGCGCCGGCCGCGGCGGCAAGACCCACCAGCGCCAGGCCTCCCCAGGGAGCGCCCGGTTTGACCAGGGTCTGGAAGATCTCGACACCAACGGGAACGGTAGGTTTCTTGGGTAGCCCGTACGTCTCGGGGGAGTCCTCCAGGACGTATATGTAGTGCAGGCCACCCAGTTGGTCCAAGCCGTAGACCTGGGCGTTCTTCTTGCCCTTTTTCTTGAGGGCCACAACCCTTTCTTTCGCCTTCGCTATCATCTCCTCGCGCTCCCCGAAGGACAGGGCCCCCGGCGGGCACGTCGAGACGCAGGCCGGCTTGTTGCGGTTGTACTTCTTGTACTCATCCTCATTGAGCAGGGTCTCGAAATCGGAAAGCTGGGCCGGCGTGCGCTTGGCCACGAACGCGTCGGGCTGCTTGCTGATGCGGTCGAAGCACATCACGCAGCGGAAGATGCCCTTCTCCGAGGCGCTGAAGCGGCAGGCCTGGAAGGGGCAGGTGGCCACGCAATAGTTGCAGCCGATGCACTTGTCCGGGTCAGTCATCACCAGCCAGGCCTCGGTGTCGGTGTCCGATACCTTGTACTTCTTCGTTGCGCCGCTGGGGCACACTTTCACGCAGGTGGCGTCCTCGCAGTGCATGCACTGGTACTTGGTGAAATGCCACCACAGGTCGTCCCTCGACTTGACGCTCTCGGGCTCGTTGAAGAGTATCCGCATCCAGCATTCCGAGGTAAGCTGAAGCGGGTTCTCGTAGGTGCCCTCGTTGTGCGTCTCGGTTATGCCGCGCTGGTTCCAGCTCTTGCAGGCGACCTGGCAGGCGCGGCAGCCCGTGCATTTGCTAGCGTCGTAGAGTATCGCCTTTGCCATTTCAGCTCACCTTCTTTACGTTGCACAGGAACGCTTTGAACTCGGGCATGCCGGCGCTGGCGTCCGTCACGTGCGGCGTCATCTGGTTGCACGAGTAGTTCTTGTTGGCAACCTTGCCCGGTCCGGGCCGGTCCGGCCCTCCCGGGAACATCCCCGTGAACCCGTAATGGAATAAGGTCGCCACCACCTCCACCTCTTTCATGCCTCCGTTGCCGTCGCTGATCCTGAACGGTTGCAGGCGGGAGGTGACAACCGCCACCGCCTCCATCTTGCCGCGCACGCTCGACACCTCGACCACGTCACCCTTCTTGACACCTATCTTCCTGGCCAGGGACTGCGATATTTCCACGAAGTTGTCGGGCATCGCCTCTCCCAGCCAGGAGAGGCTCCTGGTCTGTGTGCCTCCCTGCCAGTGCTCGGTGATATGGAAGGAGGTGCAGATGTGCGGGTACTTGGGGTCGGCCACCTCGGCGAACCCGTATTCCTTCGGGTGCTCCACCGCCGAAGGCCATTCAGACTTCACTGCGGGGCACCACTGCTGCCCGTTGAAGGAGTTCTTCACCGGACTCTCGCGGGGCTCGTAGTGCTCGGGGAAGGGCCCTTCAGCGAGCTTGTTTGTGAAGAGCAGGCCGACCTGGCTGTCCTTCCAGTCCACCATTATAAACGGCCCCTTGTTCACTCCCGACGCGGTGTCGGCGGGAGTGTTGGGTATCTTGGTGACGGCGTCGGCGGCGATGAAGTCGGGGACGTCGTTGTTGACCCATGCGGCCCCGTTCCAGGCGACGAGGGCCTTGTCCTCCGCCCACGGCCTTCCGGCGTAGTCGGCCGAGCAGCGGTTGTAAATCACGCGGCGGTTGACCGGCCACGCATAGCCCCAGTAGGGGTACAACCCGAGCCCGGGCTTCTTCGCGCCGTAGATCTTCTCGGATATGGGATTGGGGTCCATCTGGTACTGCCACTTGGCCTTGCAGCGGTTCTCCTGCTTGACCGCCTCGGCTTCCGGCAGCACCTTGGCCACGTTGACCAGGTAGTTCAAGCCGGAGTCCTTGAAGGTGCCGTCGGGATTCTTGGCTATGGAAGCGTAGCATCCGCCGTAGATCCAGTTGATGCAGGCTGTGCTGCCGTCGTCCTTGAGGTCGCCGAACGTCGTCAGGACGCCCTCGCGGGCCTTTGCCCAGAAGTCCGCCGTGTCCTTGGCGCCCTCGGGATACTTGAAGCCGCTCAACTCCACGGCGATGTCGTCCACGTCCGGCAAGCCGTCCTTGTCACGCTCGTAGTCCCAGAAGGCCTCGGTGATGGCCTCGCGCGCGGGCGCCTTCTTGTCGGCCTCGTAGAGCTTCTTGAGCCGCGTCATCAGGGCGTCGACAATCCACAGGTCCGTCTTCGCGTCACCCGGCGGCTCCACCGCTTTCCATCGGTACTGGTAACACCTGCCCGAATTGACTATTGAGCCCGTTCTCTCGAGGCTGCAGGCGGCGGGAAGGGCGTAGACCTTCGTCTTCACCTTCTTTGGGTCGCCACCGGGCCTGCGCCAGAAGTTCATCGCCTCGGTCTCCCAGAGGTCGATGACCACCATCCAGTCCAGCTTGCCCAGGGCCGAGTCCTCCATGTTGGCGTTGGGGCCGCTCACGGGCGAGTTCATCCCGATGACCATCAAGCCCTTGATGATCCCCTGGTACATGTCCTCGAACAGGGGAACCCAGGAGTAGTCTTTGCCCTTGACAAGCTTGGGGAGCATGGCATAGGCAGCTTCCGCCCCCTTCTCCTTGAAGACCTTGGGCCACCAGGCCTTGAGCAGGCTTGCCATCCACTTGTAGCGGTTGGTGTAGTAGCCGCTGATCTTGTCTGGCGCGTAGGCGGCGTTGAAGGAGGCAAGAGTGGGCTGCGCGTCGGTGGGAGTGGCGATGTACCCCGGGATGTTGTGGTAGAGCATGCCGAAGTCGGTGGATGCCTGCACGTTCGACTCGCCGCGCATCGCGTTGATGCCGCCGCCCGGGACGCCGATGTTCCCAAGGAGTAGCTGCAGAATATTATAGCAACGGATGTTCTCGACCCCGAGGGAGAACTGGGCGAGTCCCATCGCGTACATTATGGTAGCGGACTTCTCGGGCCTGTATGAGCCGCCCAGGTACGCCTCCGCCACTGCCTTGAAGTTGCCCTGGGGCATGCCGCATACCTTTTCCACCATCTCTGGGGTGTAGCGGGAGAAATGCTCCTCGAGCTTGGCGAAGACCGTCTGGGGGTACTGCGGGTGCTGCCGGTTGACCGGGCAGGTCTTTGGGTCCCCGGGGACCGTCCAGCTCGTGGGCTTCCCGCGGGCGTTGGCCATGTCCTCGACGTCCACCAGGGGGACCCGCGGCGGCTTGGTGTGGTTGGCTTCGTCCTGGTAGACAATGTTCCAGAGGGATTTCCGGTCGTCCGCCGGGTAGGTTCTCTTGTCCTGCACGTAGCCGTTGTAGAGGCCGGTCTCAGGCGAGAACGAATAGTTGCCTTTCGCCAGGAAGGGAGCGTTCGTGTAGTTCATCACGTACTCCCACTGGATGTAGTTGTTCTGGATGGCGTAGTTTATGAGACCCCCGGCGAAAGCTATGTTGCTTCCCGGTCGGAGGGGGGCATAGACGTCCGCCTTCGCCGCCGTGCGCGAGAAGCGGGGGTCCGTGCAGATCACCTTAGCCCCTCTCTTCTCACGGGCCTCTTCCACCCAGTGCCAGGCTATGGGGTGGTTCTCGGCGGGGTTCGCCCCGGGGATCATTAAGACGTCGGCGTTTCGAAGGTCGGACCAGTGGTTTGTCATGGAGCCGCGCCCGAACGTTGCCGCCAGACTGGCGACAGTGGGGCCGTGTCATATCCGGGCCTGGTGTTCCATGTACACAATGCCGAGAGAGCGCGCCATCTTGGTGTAGAGTGCGATTTCCTCGGTGTTGAGCTGGGTACAGCCCAATTGAGCGATGCTCTCGCAGCGGTTCACCGTGACGCCCTGCTCGTTCTTGGTCACGAAGCCTTTGTCTCGAGTCTCCTTGATGAGCTTGGCGATGTCATCCAGGGCCTCGTCCCAGGAGATCTCTTTCCACTCGGTCGCGCCGGGCTCGCGCACCAGGACCTTCTTCAGGCGGAATTCACTGTCGGTGAGCTGCCTGAGGGCCTGCCCCTTGGGGCAAAGCGTTCCCCTGTTGATCGTGCTGTCGGGGAGGCCCTCCAGGGCTACCACCTTGCCGTCCACGACGCTCGCGATAGCCGAACAGCCCACGGCGCAGTAGCTGCAGATAGTGGTGGTCTCAGTGGCACTGCCTATCCGGAGGGTCCTGCTCGAGGCAACGGGTGAGGTATTGAATCCCAGGCGGAACAGTGCGGCAGTGCCTACGCCTGCCCCCGAGAGCTTCAGGAAACCTCTTCGCGTCAGTTCCATGCTACCTCCCAATTCACTCGGTTCCCCATGATCAAATCCCAAACGGCATCAAGCGGCGCGACACGAGTTTTTGTGGTGGAGTGAGGGGAACGACCTCCCGGTGCCTTCAATGGGCATGCAGGATGCACGAGATCGCGCAATGTTACCGGGATAATCAAAGATACCCGACTCCGCTGTATAGGCCGACTTGATACCATAAACAGGGCGCCCTCTCTAGGGAAACAACACCGCTACAATATGGATCAGGTCTTCCTTTCCAAAGTCGGGAGGCTGAGCCGTTTCCAACTCAACCCAAAACGGCAAGCCCCCCTAGCTACTAGAGCCTTAGGAGGTCATGCTCGGAGACCATATACCCGGATTCTCATCTATTTGAATCATGGTGTCAAGCTCTTGACTCGACCCGCAATCGACGCTTCTGGAACGGGCCCGTCGCCTCACGAACAGGAAT
>CAZAIS010000065.1:7844-9480 GCA_964485255.1 uncultured Acidimicrobiales bacterium
TCGAAGCCTTCTTTCTCCGCCACCTCGTCGAGGTAAGTGGTGAAGATGTCCTCGAGAGGAAGAACGATCTCGTCAGCTCTCTCGGCAAGGTCCACGATCTTGACATAGTTGCGGCAGTTCTCGCAGACGTATACGCGGCGCCTGCGATCCCCGTCAACAAAGAGGTACCTGAACTTGGTCTGATCGGGCGTGTGGCAGAAAACGCAATGCATGCGCGGCGTGCCCCAGCGGCTGCCGCACAGGGAACACTCGAGCACTCTGAGCCCGTCACTGTCACGGTTGAAGCCCATTACCGGCGGCGCCCCGCAGATCGGGCAGGTGGCCCGGGGATATTGATCGAGGTCGGCGTGTGGTTGTAACTCCCTGGCGAGCTTGCGGAAAACCGCTGCGAAGGTCGAGTGCAGAAGCAGGTTGAGCACGCTGAAATCGACCCCGAGTTCCGCGGCTCTCGCCGTGAGGAAATCCTCCCGCCCCGCGAGCCAGGCGCTCCCCATTTCCTCCAGGTCATCCTCGCTCAACTCGACGTTCTCGAGGAACTCCCGGTCGCCGGGTGCAGCGGCCCGGCTCCGGCGCGCGACGACCTCTTTCAGCTCCCCGAAGAGGTTCTTGAGCGTCGCGTAGTCCACCCGCAGAGACTCAGCATCGACGAGAGGCGTGCCCCCGTCGAGGTACTCCTGGATCTGCAAGTCACCCAGGGGGGGCATGGTTACGCCCAGGAGGCCGAGGTGCCTCTCCTGGGTCGCGAAGACCTCGCGGTATAGCTCCAGCGGAGCCACTATCCCGTCGTCCCAAGCCTCGTCTCTGTACTCCTCGATACGCCGGTCGATCAGCGTGTCGTCTATTACCGGTTGCTCGAGGTCGAACTCTCCGATGTGGACCAGCCCCCTCCTGCGTAACTCATGTCGATCGGTCGCGCGCCAACACGTGGGCAGTCTAACATACTTCGGGGATATCATCCGTTGAACCCGCCCAGGAGTTCGTCCTGCTGGTTTGACATCCGCCGCATGTCGAGATTACACTCCCGCCAGGAAAGAATCTCCGAGCCTGCGTACCTAAGGCACAGCTAAGGGACGAGGGCCGACAGGGTGCAGGGGGAAACGCCTGCGCCTCCCGTGTTTGGAAAGGAGAGACCTTGCGGCCCCGGAATACGCTTTGCCGTTCCTCCAACGAAGCTCTCGGAATCCCCACCGTTGCCCGGGCATGCTACCATCCGGAACCCGGAGCGCGGGCTCGCGCGGGTAAAAGAGGGGGGAAAACGCCAGAGGCGATCCTGTCGACCTGCGCCGCATGCCTCCTGGTGGTGGCGCTGATGGCGGCGGGCTGCGGTTCTCACGGCGCCGTCACCCGTGCCGAGTCGGGGGAATACGCGGAGTCGATAATGGTCTTCTGCGTTGCCGGCACGAAGAAGCCGATGCAGGAAATCGGGGCGCTCTTCGAGGAAAAGTACGGCACCGTCGTCGACTACAACTTCGCCGGGTCGGGCACCCTTCTGACCCAGATCGAGACCACGCGGCACGGTGACGCCTTCAGCCCGGGCGAAGAATCGTACCTCGAGAAGGAACGGGAAAAAGGCTTCATCAACAAGAGCAGCCCGATCGCGTACCACGTCCCGGTCATTGCCGTGCCGGAGGATAAC